>CALDQI010000145.1:0-6437 GCA_937911635.1 uncultured Pseudomonadota bacterium
CTGTTCTTGCCAGATGAGAAATTAGGGTGCATAATCGAGAGACTGAGAGATATACCAACCCTTCGAATTCATTCTCGCGCCCCGATCACCTTTCCAAGTCGTATACGTCCGGCGTTATTCGAAGCCTTAAAAAGACATCCAAATGTTTGGATGATCGTTCATTGCAATCATCCAGAGGAACTGAGTTCCGATGTACGAAGTGCACTTCGTCAGATTCGGTTGGCCAATATACCCTTGCTCAATCAATCGGTTTTGTTGAGAGGTGTGAACGATAATGCACAAACCTTAGCAGAACTCTCAAAGAGTCTGGTTAGAATAGGAATATTTCCATACTATTTACACCATACAGATAAGGTGAACGGTGCCGAGGACTTCTACGTTTCTTTGGAAGATGGGAAGCAGATTGTTCGAGAACTTGAGACGTTGGTGAGTGGGATGGCGTTGCCGAAATACGTGATTGATCTTCCAGATGGGAGTGGGAAAATCCCGGTAGAAAGACAGTTGTCTACTATGCCTGAGCAATCAGACGACTCTCCATAGATAATAGAGATGACGGCTCGAACATTATGGCTTTATCGGCTTAGTCAGCGCTGTCCTCATCAAATACTACGAAATCATCAGATAAATCCCAGCCATCGTTGGTGGATGGTGCACCATCGTCAGACCATCCGTCAATCGCTTCTTCTTCCTCTATATTGATCTTCATATTTGCGATATCGTCAATCGAAAATCGCTGAGGACTTTCGAGACCTTCAAAAGGCTCTATAAAGTCATCGGACTGAGTTGTTTCTCTCTCATCTGTCTGGACAAGTTCATCTGATATATGGACGTCTTGTATGGTTTCATCAGCCTCAGGTTCGCTAAATGCGGTGTCTATGCTGGCGATGGCTTCCTTCGCCGTCAAGGAACCGATGGCGACACTTTGAAGCATGGGTTGAATTCGCTGAATGGTTCCCTCAATGGTTTGCAAAAGATATTCAACTTGTTCTACACTGAGAAATTCACAGGAGAAGATGTGTCTGAAACACAGCTGTTGCTGAAACACATTGAAGATGCCAACGGGAAGTATTTGATTCACTTCTGCACAAAATGTCAGTACCTCTAAAAGTTGAAACTCAGGAATGCAATCAGCGGGTGAGAAGGGCTCCGAAAGGGGGAGTTGCACAAACCATTGAAGAAGAAACAAGTCCGAATCAGGAATGGGTATCTCACAAATTTCCAATAGGTTGCTCTCTTGTGCACCTGTTTCAATCTCCACGCCCAATGTTGCTAGAGGGCGATCGGCAGACTGACTTCTTAAGTACGCATCAATTCCCAATTTTTGTAGTATCTTTTGAATGGATGACAGTTGTGCAGACACCTTTTCTCCGAGGTTGTTCGATTAGAATTGAATGCTGTTGTATCCTGAACCGTCAAATTGCATCAACTTGTGGACTGCACCCTTCTTTAAAGGGTACATGTGGTGAATATACGGTTTTGCTTCTATGGTAAACAGTGTCGGTGCGGTTTTACCGTCCCATTTAAACCCGCTATCATAGTATCGTCCGGTAGAATTGATCTCATCGTAAATAAAGCACGTTTTGCCTTTTGGAGTGGGAGTACACAAAACGGCTTCTACATACTCATCCCCATCTAAATTGGCCATCGTTGACCAACCAATATTTGCGATGTTTCCGAATAATCCTTTCAATTCTCCATTCCATTTTGCAATATTGCTCGTGCTGGGAGGGGTCACTTTCAATACTTTGGCAGACTCAGGAAGTTTACCACTGGTTTTGATTTGGTCGATCACCGTTTGGGATAGTTTGGGGATGGGTTCACCGAGTGATTTCTCTGGGTTCTGTACCTGTAGGATTGCCGAGCGGGTTGGCTTCTGAACCGAAGAAGCGACTCGAATACTTCTAGTGTCCTTTTGAGTAAGAGAGGTGATGTACTTGCCTTTACTTGTCATCTCAAGTGAAATGGCCAATGTACTTGTGTTCTTAGGCGGTTTTTCCAATTTACTGGTGATACTGGTTTTGGAGATGGCACTGGCAGTATAAAAGGAATGTCCGTCGATTTCCATGTGCAGTTGACCTTTTCCGGCTGTGGTAGAGAGACCACCTTGTTCCAGCCAGAACGAGGTCTTGGGCTCTGTACGCAAAACTCCAGAACGTCCTTCCATCCAAGTGTGATACTTCCCATCGGCCTCTACAATCGCCATATTGAGGTTTGCTTTGGTCGTGATCACAGCCTCTACAGTATCTGCCTGAACCTCTTGTGAATGTTTCTTGAGTCCTGTCGTACTGGATTTCGGTTCCGGTGAGGTCAGAGATGCATCTGCAGTCTGAATGGTACTCTCTGATGAGCAAGCAATGAGTAGAGATAGAATGAATGACATGGTATAACTCCTAGATTGTACCTATCACTACGAATGTGAAGGTAGCTGTATTCAAAATGAAACGGTTTTCTTAAATGTAACTAATTTTTTCGATGAGTTCTTCAATGGCTACTTTATCACGTGTGTATTTCATAGAACAAAATTCACAGACCACTTCAATTTCCCCCAACTCTTCAATCATAGAAGTGAGTTCTTCTGGTCCGATTGAACAAAGCATGGTGTCGATGCGTTCGTCTGAACAACCACAAAACCACGTTAGGGGTTTGGACTCGAGTCCAAATAAGTCATGGGAGCAGAGTCGGTTGCGTTGACATGCGCTAAGGAATTCAGACTTTGACAAGGTGGCGAAAGTTTCGTAAGCCTGCTCGAATTCTTTCTTAGTAGCAGAGGGGTTATTGTCACTCATTGGGTATTTTTCCAACAATACACCCAGAGCCTGTGTAATGTATCCGGATTCATTGAATTCTGTTTCAATTCGAACTTTGCAATCCAACTGCGAGGATTGATTGAGATGGTGCTCGATTGCAGAGGCGATGGTCTCTTGTCGAATCTCGGTAGTCCCGCGGTACAACTCTCGTTGTTGGTTGTGTTTTATCGTAATTAGAAATCCATCCAAGGTGGGGTGTATAATGTCAGAAGGCAGCCTGTGCGGTGTGATCTTTGCGCGGATACCACCATCGGCATTGATATCACAAATGATGCGACAAGGTGGCACAGAAGATTCCAACTGAAGACTGAGTCGTTCATCTTCTTTGATTTGAGAAGACAATAGCAATGCAGCAGCCATAGCATCGGCAAGATATCTAGAACTTCCTTTGTTGAGACTGTGTTTATCAATGGCTTCGTTGACGACATCTGTAAAGTGTACGAGCAGATACCGAACCTTTGCATCCATGGTTAAACCTTGAATCAAATGGTTTTGATTGTCTGTACTGTTTGTACTCATAAAAGCTCCTCACAGACCTGTAAAATATCTCGTTGGACCACTTCGTTCAATAAGAGTTCTTGTCTGAGCCCACAGAAAACACGATAACGAACGGTAGAACTGGAGTAATAGCAGTGCAAGTTAGAGGGGGAGGTGCTGGATATGACAGAAGATTCGGATCCCAGAAAGACAATAATATTCATGGGGTTCGCCTGTTCGTGCGTGTCAAGAATGCGCCTAAATATCTGTTTCCAGGTTCCGTTGGTGATTGTGCCTGTGTATTGATCTTGTTCAGTCGGTAATCGAGACACCCATGGGGCAGAACCTTGTAACGGCCATTGGAGTTGCTCTTTCCAAGATGTTTCTATGAGTCGAGTAAACCATTGTGAGGTATGTGTTGATGACCACAGGAATCTACTTAGGAGTTGAATAAAACGGATGTCTTTACTGGGTAAGGTAGGATTGCCTAGGATGTCTTTAACGCGTGATACTGGAATGTATTGAAGTAGAGTCGCAGCAAAACCCTGTGCGATACAGCAGTGTACAGACGTAATATCCTCACCAATTTGAGCGAGTTCATATTTAAGTTCGGGTAGGCTTGGGTCCCAATGAAAGACTCCCGATTTAGAGCTCTGATTGGTCATCTCTAAGCAGACGACTTCATATTGTAACGATAAGAGTTCCAGTAATGCTGCGTGTGAGATGGTGGTTTGCTGAATATCTAAAAGGACCAGAACTCGGTGAGTTGGTGATTTGTTACCAGCGTAGGGTATCCAGTGGACGGAAAAATAGGTCGGACGTTGATTCATTTTGACAATAATCTTCCCTCGGTTGAGCCAAAATGGATCGTCAAGCCATGTTTTAAAGGCACAGAACGACCCACCGGTACTTGCACACTCTTTCCGTCAAGCGTACGCAATGTCCAGTCAGAACTTCCCGTGTTTTTGATTCCCCATCTAGATGGATCATGTGGGTGTTGTGACATTCTAGCGATCTCATCGTCGAAATTCAGTCTTGAATGTGTATGGTGGGCATAGACCTTCATGTGATGCGTACATAGCAACGTTCGGTCACCAATTTCCAGTCGCATTGGTAAGTCAGCAAGTGATTGACAGCGCCAACAATACTGATGATTTCCATTGCTGTGGTCTTCAAAATCGTAGAAGTTGGGACTGTTGCATTTTTTGCAGTAGTAGAGTGAATCTCTCAACGTGGAGAAGGCGCCAATCCATTCACTTTCTTTGACACGTTCATCTGGATTGTGTAGACCGACTCCAAATGCTCTGCGGAACAATCGCTTGAGAAATTTTGGGTAGAGATTCCAGTTTCGGATTGCAGAGTCGTGAAAGCCTTTTGTTGCCGCATTCGACTGGTTGTTGGCGTCAAATAGGAATATGGGTTTATTGCCATAGAACTCGCGTTGGGCGACTTCATTGAATACATTGATTTGCAACTGTCGTTTGCCTTCCAGAGGATGATGCCGGATGAACATGTAAAACAGCAATACTGCCAGAGAATGCCAATCGGTTTTACTGGTGCAATTTCCTTCTCCCCGAATCAATTCAGGCGCAGCAAAAAATATAAAGATGATGTTCCCGGGTGTCTTGTTGTATCGAACATTGTCACAGTCACAAATAATGACCTCTCCTGTTTTAGGGTTGATAAACGGGCCCCCAAGATTGATATCTTTGTAGCATAACCCCCGAGCATGAAGATTTTTGAACGATTGAGCCAGTTGGATTGCTGCTGTACATAGAGTGTGAAAATTGGGGACAGGACGCATTTTACCAAGTACCAAGCGCTCGAGACCTTGATATTCTCTAGGCAATAACGGCATCAAGTATCCAAAAGTACGGTTCCTAGGGTCGTTGACCATCGTGATGGGCCAGAGAAATCGACTGTCCGGTGGTGCTTGTGAAAATGGTCCATCGATCGCAAATGCCTTCTTCATTTCTTCGAGTTGAGTCGTTTGTTCTGAGGTCGTTGGGTAGAAGTACCATTTTAGTGCGTAGTGTTGACGAGCAGAGGTCACTTCGTACACCTCACCTTGACCTCCAGAAGCGAGGAATCGTTCTACTTGTACCACAGTACCTTCTCGAGTATTCAAGCGTTGTCCAATTTTTAGCATTGGCATGAGTCTCTCCTATTGATGATTATCGGAAGGGTAGTGAATGGCAAGGCTCATGTCATCTCCGTTTCCATGAGTAGAGATTTGATAGAGCCATTGTGCGACGGTCGCGATTGAATCTTCTTTCCGCTTGGACAGCCAAGGTAAGATCGTGGCAAAACGATCCCGTTCACCTTGCAAACAATCCCGTATGCCATCGGTGCTCAACAAAAGCATCGTACAATCGATGGGGGGAGATAGCAAACAACTTTGGCACACCCCTTCTTCAAACGGTTGGCACAGAGAATGGGTAACGGTACCGATGACGTCTTCGGATTCTGGAAAGATGAAATGAACCTGATTGTCTTTGGACATCCAAGCGATATCACCATCACCGATTTGAAAACAGAGCAATCCTTTTGAAGATTGACAGCACGCAAGCAGAGTGGTTCCAAATTGAATCAACTCCGGGATCCATGTACCATCTGTATCTGAGAGTTCAAGTTCTCTTTTGCATGCACAGTTCCACTCCCATCGTATTCGCCGTTCGATGTTGTTTTGAAAGGACAGCCACTCTCGCTTGGTTTGTGGAATCGTCAGGGTATCCAATGCCTCACGAAGTATCGGTTGGGCGATTTCCAATGCCAATCTTGAACCAATGTGGGAACGAGCGTGTTTGGCATCTCCATGTCCATCGGCTACCCCAATAAAAAGAGTATCCCCATCAATGGTATACAGACTGTGATCTTGACAGGGGATACCATCGTGTAGATGACGGGCTCCTTGTACAGAGAGAGAGAAACCGTTGCCGATTGTACTCTGTTGAGAGTGAGACTGTTGAGAATACTCAGGGTTGGAGGGCGTTTCCGTGTCAGAAACGTTCATTACCACAGTTCCAAATCATCATGGTCATCTTCTTCTGCTTCCTCGAGGCGCCCTACAGCCCTACAGCCCCTAAGCTCCCTTGCTCTTCAGCATTATAATGAATATCAGGGCTTCCTCGGAGACTGCCAGGAAGCTCCCAG
>CALDQI010000146.1:0-4150 GCA_937911635.1 uncultured Pseudomonadota bacterium
CAACGACAGGGATGTTCTTTATTGACGAGCACGGGAATGAGTCAATTCTTCCGATTTCCAGTTTCAATAATGCCAGTTGCATTAACGTCTCGTCAGCAAACACCTTGATCGGTTCAGGCTTCCATATGCTATGGCACGATGAGACATCTGGGTGCACATTAACTGGCGGTGATTATTCTTTGGTAGCACTCGCAGACTCATCTTATGGTGCGTCTCTGTATCTTCAATCGGGATATGGATTCAGTGTGTGGCCTTACTCAGTGAATTGGAGCTATGGATTCCAAGACGAACTGCTGTACTTCATTCAATGACGGATAGAGTGGTCATGTCTGAAACAAATGAAACGCCAATCAAACCTTTCTTCCTCCGTATGGCGAGCGGTTTTCTCCTCTGTTCAATCGTGAGCCAGGTCTACTTCTTCACCATCATCAATGATATACTCGATAAAGAGTTCAGTGCGATGGGGGTCATCTCAGGTATCATTGAGTGGATATACCTTGTTGGGCCGTCGTTTTTCTTTGCCGTGGTCTTCTTTGGTATGAGTGTGTTTTGTACTGCAGTCAGTCATTTCCGAAAGGAAGAGAATCTTGCTACCAAAATTGTATTTGGGGTTGCCTTGGTTGATTTGATCGTATTTTTGGGGATTACAACGTTTAAGTATGGATGATCAATGATCAATGATCAATGATCAATGAATCTACAACCATCATGAGGTTTCTATGACTACAAATTTTGCAGTGGGTACAAATCAGCAAGAATCAATCCCCATTTTTCGTGCACTACCTAAGGAGCCTGGACCCCTTTTGGTAATTGTTCCCTCTATATTTGGGATTGGTCCAGATGTCATTCAGTATGCTGAATCGTTTGCACAAGCCGGAGCACTGGTGTATGCACTGGATTCCTTTTGGAGAGTGGATTCCGGTCCTCTACCGATTCCTCAGGGGGCACGCCGAGCGATGCAACGTATGCATATGGTCGACCCGAAAAATGTACTCTCTGACGTCCTCTCAGCAATTGAGTATGGAAAGTCCGATGAGTTGTGCAATGGTTCTGTACTGGTTTTGGGTATTTGCTTTGGCGGTGCCTTTGCTGTTCAGACGGCATCCAGACTGAAACTCGACGGACTGGCAACGTGGCATGGAGGCAATCTTCTTTCAGTTCTTGACCCCGACGCCTTAGAAGATACCCACGTTCAAATGGACTTTGGGAAGGTGGACCCTTTAATTCCGATGACCGATGTTCGTACAATACAAAGTGCGTTGCAAGATCTGAAGAATGCGCACATCAGAGTTCACGAGGCTTCTGGACACGGATTTACACATACCGGTACAGCCAAGTACAATCCACAAGCTGCGTCAGCTGCTCACCAAGGAGTGTTGGAGTTGATACAACCATGTCTCACTTAATGTCAGGTAGACAGATCTGCGTAAAATGTATACATACTGTCAACAAATCTTGATGTTGGAGTGTATACCATGACAAATTTTACCGATAATTTACCGCAGCCTTCAGAAGGACAACGACGATTGTTTTTGAAAGCAGGATGTCCCTTTTGTACAAAGTTGGTGGTGTTCATCACCGCAGCCGGTTTACAAGACAAGTTCAAACCGATTTACGACTGTCCGCCCGTTCGAGAATACGTGGCTGCTGTGAATGATGGAAAATGCAGTTTTCCCTCTATGGAGTTGGAGCCAGAGAAGGTCGTGATGCTTGAGACAGCAGACATCATCGACAAACTGGCTAAGGAAAATGATGTCGATATAGACACTCTTTGGGCATACAATTATTTTGAGGGCGGCATGCTTCGTTCTTACAGTGCATTGTTCGGATACCTTGTTCAAAATGAAGGGGGCTATCCACAGGCTAGGGAATGGTTTGCGGCTCGAGAAGATGTTTTGAAAACTCCATGCCCACCTCTGGGTGCTGCAGAAGTTTTGTAACCCTACTGATGTTGAAACTCAGAAAAAATCCTCTGTAAGCAAAATGTACTTACAGAGGATTTTGTGTATTACTTTGTAATGTTTCCAACCATACTGTGTGGCCGAACCCATTCGTCGAATTGATCAGCCGTCAGATAATCCAGTTTCACAGCCGCAGCTTTAAGAGTGGTACCTTCCGCATAGGCTGTTTTGGCAATCTTTGCGGCTTTGTCGTACCCAATGTGGGTATTGAGAGCTGTAACCAACATCAAGGAGTTTTGAAGATTGGTTTCGATGACTGCATCATTGGTCTCGATACCGACAGCACAGTTTTCATTGAAACTTCGCATACCGTCTGCTAGCAATCTGATAGATTGCAACAGATTGTAAATCATGACGGGATTGTAGACGTTCAGTTGGAAATTACCAGATGCCCCAGCAAATGCGATGGCTGCGTCATTTCCGATGACCTGAACCGCAATCATCGTCAACGCTTCGCACTGAGTAGGGTTGACCTTGCCTGGCATAATGCTGGACCCAGGTTCATTCGCGGGAATGATTAGCTCACCAAATCCACATCTTGGTCCCGATGCCGACCAGCGGATATCATTCGCAATTTTAAAGAGCGCACCAGCAAGTCCCTTTAAGGTCCCACTTGTGTGCACCATCGCATCATGAGCCGACAATGCTTCGAATTTGTTTGGAGCAGATGTGAATCGGATGCTCGTGAGGTCCGAAATGTGGTCAACGACCTTCTGAGCATATCCATCTGGTGTATTCAATCCTGTTCCCACAGCCGTTCCACCGATGGCAAGTTCTTGTAGGCTTGGCAATGAGTCTTCAATTCGCACAATGGCATTGTTGAGTTGAGTCACATATCCAGAGAATTCCTGACCAACAGTGACGGGGGTTGCATCCATTAAGTGGGTACGTCCGATCTTGACCCGATTCATGAACTGATCGGCCTTTTGTTGGAATGTGTCTCTAAGTGCAGTGAGTTGCGGTAGAAGTCTTTGTCGAATTTCCATTACGGCTGAGATGTGCATTGCCGTAGGAAAGGTGTCATTCGATGATTGTGACTTGTTAACGTCATCGTTAGGATGAATCGGAGTTTTAGACCCAAGAACACCACCGGCAATCTCGATGGCACGATTGGAAATAACCTCATTGACGTTCATATTGGTCTGTGTACCACTTCCGGTTTGCCACACGCTGAGGGGAAAGTGATCATCCAACTTGCCTGAGATGACTTCGTCTGCAGCCTGAATGATGAGGTTCTTTGTTTCATCTGAGAGTTTACCACACTCCCAGTTGGCGAGAGCAGCTGACTTCTTGAGGATGCCAAATGCAGTGATCAATTCAGATGGAAAGCGCTCCCATCCGATGTTGAAGTTGTGAAGTGAACGCGTAGACTGTGCTCCGTAATAGCGGTCAACAGGCACTTGAACTTCGCCCATAGTGTCCTTTTCAATGCGGTATTGTGAGTCCGTTGTTGATGGCATGAAACCTCCGAAAATGATTGTTTTGAAACGGTTCTTGGAGAGCATAACCAATCGATACATACAGACCAATGTATTGATGGAATTTTATCTTGAACCCTTTCTCAATTGGTTGCGTATCGTGAGTAGAGTTGGGGTTTTCTGTCATGCAACGTCAACTCCTTCTACAATGGTTCGATGGCCTCTATGTTTTGATGTTGTATGGTGGCTCTGAGATGTATTTGATTGTGGGAAACACTTTTATTTGTGTTATCTCCAAAAAACAAACCCACAATTGTTACACAGCTAAAGAGTTAAATAATGAACACAAATTTTGTCCCAAGTAAACGTAAAACCAAGGTCGTCTTTGTTCAACTCGGTTCTCCCGAAGAGCCTACACCAAAAGCACTGCGTAAGTATCTAAGAGAGTTCTTGGGAGATCCTAGAGTTATCGATATCAACCCATGGGTTTGGAAGTTGATCCTATATGGTTTTGTGTTGCCTTTCCGTCCTAAAAAATCGGCGGCGTTGTACTCAAGAATTTGGGACGGTGAAAGTTTTCCATTGATAACCAATACCGCTAATTTTACCGACAATGTACGCAACGAACTTCAGAAGATTGACCCTGAAGGGTACGTTGAAGTGAACCACGCATTTTTATTGTCCCCACCGTTCATTCATGATGTGTACGACAGTTGGGAAGAAGATTTGAAAAATGGAACTGGAGCCACCAAGTTGCTTGTTATTCCAATG
>CALDQI010000147.1:0-7664 GCA_937911635.1 uncultured Pseudomonadota bacterium
TTTTGGAAGCATAGATGGCGTCTAATTCGCGGCGAAGTCGCAAATTCTCTGCGTGGGTTGAAGGAGACGGTGTCCGATGCTTCAGTGTCGGTGTACAGAGCCAGCTGAGAAGGGGAGCATAGACCTTTTCGGGAGCGTACTTGTCTAAGCAAAATTGCTGGGCGTGATCTATATCGATTGAAACGAAAGGATTTTGTTGTTCCCATGAGTTCATACACTTTGCTTCAGTTAACTCCATTGCCAATTCGGTTGTCGTGTCTCCAATTGGTGTAAGTCCAGACCAAATGTAGAACAGTGCTCTGGTACGAGAGCCGAGAAGGGGTTCAACACCTTTGACATCTGTCCACACTCCAAATGAACATCTGGATAATACAGCATGTAAGTCGATGTCATTGAGCCATCCGTGTTGAATCCATGTCTTGGGTATCGTACGCTCAGGTAGATGCTGTACGGACATGCCGGTACAGTGTACAGTGTAGTCTGTTAATAATTGCGTTAATCGGTTCAGATCCAACCAAGAATTGTTGGAGCCCGATAGGATGACATCTTTTGTAGAGTGGGCGTTAACTACGGATTCCTGATGGGGAAAATCATACGCAATCGGTATGTACTCAATTGGGATATCTGTACAGCCTAAGAGGAGCCGTTGTCCAACAGACGCAAAGATCTGCCTCCTCGAAATGACCCCCATAGCATCTGCTCGATGCATAGCATGTCTAGTGATCTCTGATATGAACTGATATTCGGATGACGGTATCGGTGCTGCGGTGTGCTTGCTCTGTCTATCCGCAAGTGGATCACTGGGATAGTCAAGCCACAAAGGAATGGAGTCTGGAATGTACAGCAATGCAACTAAGGGTAAGAATGGTCCTGCCGTAATGATTGCATCAGCATCGGATGTATTGTTGTACAGTCGCTTCATATCGTTCAGATCGTAGACATTGAGTCCTTCAGAATGACTTCCATCGTGTAACAAGATGAGTTGTAGATTGATGTTTAGTGCTGCCTCATTCTCTCTAAGCCACCGATATATAGACCACGTCCGGAGTTGGGGGAATGTACAAAAGGATGTCTCCGGAGTCGGTAGGGGCGACTGACCGAGTACAATGACCTTCATGACTCAGAATTATGGGGGGTGTGTGTGAGGATTCCCCAATCGTGCTGTAATTTCACGATTCCATGATCGTCAAACTGAGAGGATATCTCAAAGGAGTACAATCGATTGTGCCAAATATAGGGCTTCAGATGATGTTGGTCAAAAATGGCGATGGAAACTTCGTATCGACCTGAGAGTAAAGGCAGATTCGACCATCGAATAAAGAAGGTGTACGTTCCGTGATATTCCCCCTCGAAGACATTATCAAACTTAGAGTTTGGACCGTGTACGTACACGTCATCCGATCGAAAAATCGCCACACCAAATATAGGGTTCTTTACTGCGACCTGTGTAGAGAAGGTAACGGATACTACTAGGTCTTCGTTTGTTTGGAATCGCTCCCGTGGATGTGCATCGGAGTCTAAGATTTGTACGTGTTCGATGACCACTTCACCAGTACCTTGCATGACAGCATTGTCACCTTCCACTACATCTACAGCCTCAATTGTATCCGGCAAAGGGCGAATACTCATTTGGCTGAAGTGTTGCTTCATATTGGTCTCAAGATTGGCATCTTCCATCGAAGATTCGTATGTTAATGTGCCGGTCTTATCTGATTTCTTAGACTCAGATTGTACCGAGATGAAGGACGATTTTGACGGCGCACCTTGAATGTATCGGTCGACCACTTCAGTCGAAGGTCCAATCATTTGAACGGCTCCTTTGTCTAGCCAGAGAGTTTTGCTACATAGAGATCGCACCGCATGTAAATCATGGCTTACCAATATGATCGTTTTGCCTTCCTTTATGAACTGCTCCATACGATCGACGCATTTTCGTTGAAAACGTTGATCGCCAACGGCTAAGACCTCATCGATCAGCATCACGTCAGATGGTACATGCGCCGCGATGGAAAAGCCCAATCGAAGTTGCATTCCGCTAGAAAAGGTTCGAACAGGAAAGTCGATAAAATCTCCCAACTCTGCAAAGGCCAAAATCTGTGGAATGGCATTGTTGATATCTTTATCTGTCATACCCAACAACTTACAATTGAGTTTGATGTTTTCCCTACCCGTAAATGAAGGGTGAAATCCAACTCCAAGATCCAGCAATGTTGATAATGTTGCTTTGAGTTCGATGGTCCCTTCTGTTGGGGCGGTGATTCCAGAAAGAATCTTGAGGAGGGTAGATTTCCCAGCTCCATTTGGACCAATGATGCCAAAGCATTCGCCCTTTTGAATATCAAGGTTGATATCCCGTAAAGACCAATGTTCTTCATGATGACTTCGATTGCCAAAAAATTCCATCAAGCGATTTCGGTCACTTTTATAAATATCGAATCGTTTTCCCAAATTTCGAATGCGAACCACCCAATCCTTAGGTTCTGTTGTGTCAAATTCAGGAGATGAATCTATCAGTCTGAGGTGTTTTTGTGTTTTCATATACCCTTAGTGTAACGGAAATTGGGTGAAATGAGCCATGCAATCCGATGAAAATACGATCGACATCACACTGTTTTTTGGATACACTTTTGGCACATGTATGAACATTCACACCATAAGCCTTCAATCGTACCTTCAATCAGATTTATCTCTTTCTTCTTAGCAGGGGCGATCGCATTTTCTGGGCTCTCTTGCCAAGGCATGGAGTTGATTGAGGATGATATTGAAATGGTGGTGGAAACATGGTGTGCACCCAATCAACAGGTTGATGTCACGAGGGTATATGATGGGGACACCTTTATGTATCTCGATGAGAGTGGAGTAGAGCAAAAGATTCGGATGCTTGGTGTCGCGGCTCCTGAAGTGGCGAGCGGTCAGGACCCAGCAGAGTGCTATGGAGATGCAGCGGCAGACTTTTTACGAGATCTGATTTTGGATCAAGCCGTCGAATTGCAGTTCGATCGTGAATGTACAGATATGTTTCAACGAACACTCAGTTGGGTTGTACTGCGTGGGGATGACCCTCAAGTGACCGGCTGGTTGGAGGAAGTTGAAATGACGGGACTTCAAACCGATGGTTCTTATGAGTTCCTAGTCAATGAACTTCTTGTACAAATGGGGTATGCCGAAGTGTTTCGGGGTGAGGTAGATGCCTCAGAAAGATACAGTGAACAAATGGATGTGGCTGAAGACAACGCTGAACTGAGACAACTGGGGTTATGGAGCGCCTGCCCATAGTGAACGTCATAACAACGTTCACTTGCAGGAAAATGTATTGAGCATAATTGAGTATAGAGGAGAAATTTTAATGAGTGTAATTACGGAGCGGTCTGATTTGGTGAGTCAGTTGAAGCAAGCTCAGGATTGGGGCGATCAACAGGCCAATCATTGGGAGCAAAAGCAAAGTGAATTGAAGCGTACCATTCAACAGACAGAGCAAGAGATCGAACGGCTTAAAAAGAGACTGATTGAACTGAACGCTCAGCAAATCGATTTGGAAACCCAAGCAAACCGACGTGAATCCGAAGTGTCCAATAGAATGCGACAAGCGATTTCTCAAGGTCTAAGAGCGGGTGCTCAAACGCTTGAGACCAGAGAACTTCTGTTGCAAAGACAGCGTAAAGTTCGATTGCAGAGAGTTGACAATATAGTAAAAGAGCCCAAGTTTCAGCAGAAGATTGCAGAGTTTCGACAGTTTCAAGATACTCAAAGCCAGCTAGCAGAACTCCCGGCGAGTTATCGCAATGCAATTCTTCAGCACCACAAACTCGTACAAAAAGAATTGGAGCCGATCTTTATGGCGGCAGACCAACCGCTTCCAAAAACAGATAAACCAGCGAAGTCTATTGGTGTTGTTGCCAGTATAGAGCCTGACTTTATTCAGCCTGAAGCGATGGCGATTCTGATTCCCGTTCCGTTTGAGATGTATTCCTCGCCGAGTGCCGGTATCGATAGCCTGCAGCAAATTTTTGCTTATCGCTGTGTCGGAGCGGTCACGTCTGCCCTCAGAAAAATAGGATTGTCTGAGGTGTCGGTAAATTATGGTGATCACAAAGGGTATCTTTCGATACAAGTGTGGTTGGACGGGAAAAAGCTCAATGGCGATATTCGTCAGTCGATCTCATTGGAGTTTCAACAAATGCGCGACTATGCCTCAGAACTTCAAGCCGTTCGTTTGGGTATGGAAGTGACCTGGTTGCCCCCCGAATTACTTGATGAAGGAGAAGAATTGTGAGCAGTGATCTATTTCAATACCTTAGTCTTTCAGAAGCCGCTGTACAGCTCGACATCCATCCCTTTGATATCGCTAGGTATTTGTCCATTCAAAAGGGAGGGATGCCTGTTGAACTCCGGTTGAGTCAGCAACAGATATCGCAGATTGCTGAAGGAATGGGGTTGCAAAACTGGTGGTCGGAACCAATGACCTTAGAGGAGGAAGACCCAAAACGTTTGTTGGTCCGGGAACTGGCACGCCGAATTCTCGAAGCAGATTGGTCGTACCCCACACGTGCAGACAACTTGAATAGAGGTCTATCGGGACAGGAGTATACTTTCGTTCGTCGTCTGATAAACGCTTTTATAAAATGCGAGTTGTTATTGCCGAAATCTACATTGACTGGATTGGTCATTCAAAAGGGTACCCATGCCCAATGGAGAGATACTCTAGAAGCGATTGTGAGTGGCACCGAGTTTCCTACAGAAATTGCAAGTGTGATGCAATAGAACACTGTAGACTGTTAACAGCACATTTGGTAAAGGTATAGTGACAACAAAAAACGTCAAATCGAGATTGTTTAAAGGTTCGCCCAATCAACTCCTCTTAGATGAGCGAGTGTCTAAGATTGCTTTACCTACGTTAGATGACGACAGGGTTGTCATGGATGAGCGTGAAGCGAATTGGGGACTGAATCCTCATGAAGAAGAACCTGATGTGACTGAGAAGTTGCAGATATTTGTTGGATTGCCTCAAAAAGAATCCGACATGGACTGGGAGATTTCAGAAGATGACAATCCCTTTTGGGATGAGGATGACTCACCGATCGATGAGTTGCCAGTTCCAATGGCACTATCTTTAAATCCTGCTGAGATTACGGTTACACAAGAAGAATCTTCAGTCTCTAGTTTACCACCTGGTTTACCGTTGCAATCCATTCAGGAAATTCATGAAGACACCTCGAATGTCGATACTGAAGTGGCGCATGATGATTCAGATGAATGGGCGCAAATCCAATGGGATGATGTGACATTATCGGATATCTTAGGGGACCTAGATGATGTTGAAGAGTTGGATGAAGACCCAGCAGGCGCATCCCTCTTAATTGGAATGACCGAACCCACAGCACCACTTGAAGATGAGGTGTTTCCTGCTTTGGTATCGATTGAAGATATCCCTGCATGGGAAGAGTCTTGGGAGCAGGATGATACAGATCCAGTCGGACCAAGGTTAAATCTCGAAGAGGAATGGTTTTCAGAGACAGATGCGGACCAAGAGACTCCCTCTGACGTGTATACTGTGTCTCCTAAAAGTCCACTAAAAACCTATACAGGAGCCAACCGTCCACCACCTCCAAGGATTGTTGTCAGACAATCTCGTGGGTTTTGGGAGGACCAGTTGGTTCGAGTTTGGCTGATGATTTTGGGTGTGGCTCTAATTGCGGCTATAGTATGGCGTATACTGCAAATTGTATAGATTTTGTTTTTGGATAGTGTGTCCGAAATCTTCCCTATAGCACTGTGTAGGGGCTGTGTGATACCTCAAAGGTAATGGGGCATCACCTCATTGAAGAATGGTATAGGAGCAACAATGCCCATCGATATTCAAACGATTGCTGGTTACTTAGATTCTCATTCCTTGAAGTTTCAAATTCGCGAGAGTGAAACCGGTGAGTTCATACACACTGTATTTTCTACCCAGCGATATGAAAACACACAGGGAGATCGCCATTTACATCTGTACATTGTGCTCGAAGAAAACGGAGAGTTCTTTCGTGTTGTGTCACCCACTTGCTATGGTCTCCCTGAAGACGGTTTTCAGCGGGCATTCTACAAAACCCTCTTGATGATATCTAGCAAAAGTAAAATGGTTCAGTTCAGTTGTGATTGTCCATCACCAATGGACATTATGAATGCCAAAGATGACGTTGAGTCTGCTGTGATGGTATCATCAAATGGTGAGATAGAATGGATCACCGCGACAGTAGAGATTCCGATTGAAGATGGTGATTTGACAGAAACTCAAATGCTGAGAGCCTTCTTCGCATTGATAAAGATTCTGGAGTATTATCACCCTGTGATTTCCCATGTGATGGAAACGGGTGAGATTGACTTTGAAATTGTAGAACAGGCGGGATTCATCATGTCCCTGATGAATCAGTTAATGGATATAGAAGGAATAGAGGATGATTCAGAGGAGTTTGAATCAACAGAGGGGGAATCCTCTCAATCAGAAGAGGATTCGGAGTCGAGCAGTGACGATTTCGGAGACTTTATTTAGGCTATTGTTGGCCTATACAGTTTATACAATGAAGAGGATGGCATGTTTTGGCTTTGGATTGCATGTAGTGTAAAAGTTCCAGATTATTTAGTGGATCCGCACACTTTTGCGCACCCTCAATGTAGTGAACAAGACCATCTTCGAGCCGCTGGTTTTGATGAGGACTCTTCTGCATCAGCGCAGCAACATGCAAGAAGTAGACTGGCTCAGAGTATCTCTTCATCTCTTAAATCTGTACAAGTTGCCAGGACCAGCGTCGAAAAGATGCAAGGTATTGAAACATCCTCATCGAATTATGAAGCGCTGAGCACAGTGACGGCTAGTTTTCCATACAATCATTTAATTCTCGATGTCGAACCAGTTCATCGATCTCGAGAGGGCTATCGAGCTTTGGCATGTGTCCGAGTGTCTGATATCGAACGGGAGATTCAACTACGACATCAAGATGCACTCGAAGAACTCAACAGAATACATTCTACTCTGATGAATACCGAAGATGTGCGTGCGTTTACCAGTTTACGCAACACCTATGTACAATCAACTGAACCGATGCTGCAAGATATAGAGCTGTTGAGATCGTTGACTGATGGAGGGTCTCTATGGGGACGAAGTCTCAACACGCAAGTTCAGCAAGTTGAACAGCGAGCAACGATGCATCGAGAACACAACCCTGTCTCAATTGTAGGAACATCAACGAGTGAATCGGTTTCTACCCGATTGGGAACGTTGTTACAGTCGCAGCAGGCGATGGTACACTATGGGAAGTGTCAATCGGTGGATGGATATTTGGTTGCGGTGTCGTCTAAGTCAGAGTTGTCGAAAGGACCAATGGGTGGACATGTAGTGACATATACAGTTGATATGGATGTTTCGACTTGCAAAGATCCAACCACTTCATTGGTTACTACAACCATCATTGAAAGTCAAGGCTACCACTCATCGCAACAACGGTTGGCAGAATCCGCGGCAATTCAGAATGCTTCTTTGATATCCACTCCGGATGTCTTTTCCACGTTGTTACCGATGGCAAAATCTGTTCAGTATTGAAACAGGTGTGTCCATTTCGCAAAGAGCATTTGCTGTTGTAACAACATATCATCCGTCGGAATAATATTGGGCTCCGTAGGAATGG
>CALDQI010000148.1:0-1669 GCA_937911635.1 uncultured Pseudomonadota bacterium
TTGGGATTTAAATGGGATAAAGAATGTTATGCATCCGACTATTTTCAAAAGCTTTTCGATTGGTCTAAAGACTTGATTAATAAAGGTTTGGCTTATGTCGACTCTCAGTCTTCTGACCAGATTTCGGAACAAAAAGGAACACCTACACAATCTGGAACTCACAGCCCGTTTCGCAATCGTTCGATTGAAGAAAATCTAATGTTGTTTCAAGAGATGAGAGACGGCAAACACCAAGAGGGTGCACACGTACTCAGGGCAAAAATTGATATGTCAGCGCCCAATATGCTTTTGAGGGATCCTGTCATGTATAGAATTTTATATAAAACCCATCACCGCACTGGAGATGAATGGTGTATCTATCCCATGTACGATTGGACTCATGGAGAATCAGATTATATTGAGCAAATTTCCCACTCTCTGTGTTCTCTCGAATTTAAACCACATCGAGAATTGTACGACTGGTTTTTAGATGCCTTGTCTCCTTTGGATACCATTCGTCCCAGGCAGAGAGAATTTGCCCGACTCAACCTTTCTTACACCGTCATGAGCAAGCGAAAACTCAAAGCACTGATAGATCAATCCTATGTTTCTGGATGGAATGATCCTAGAATGCCTACCATAAGTGGGCTGAGGAGAAGAGGATATACCCCTGAATCCCTTCGAAACTTTGTGAACACTGCTGGGGTGGCTAAAAGAGATAATATTATTGATGTTTCGCTTCTAGAGTTCTGTGTTCGGGATCACCTCAATAAGGTTGCTCCCAGAGTAATGGCTGTTCTAAATCCAGTCAAACTTACTATTAGGAATTACCCCAAAGGTCAAACCGAAATGCTCAAGGCGGAAAACAATCCTGAGGATGAAAATGCCGGCCATAGAGAGGTCCCTTTTTCCGGAAGTTTATACATTGAAAGAGAAGACTTTAAGCAAGAAGCAAATCGAAAGTTTTTTAGATTGACCCTTGGTAAAGAAGTTAGATTGAAGAACGCATACATCATCAAAGGAGAAGAGGTTGTAAAAGATGCAGAGGGAAATATCACTGAGATAATATGTAGTTTTGATCCTTTAAGCAAGAGCGGTTCAGGTACAGAAGAGAGTCAAAGAAAAGTTAAAGGGACTCTGCATTGGGTTTCGATTGAGCACGCCCACCCCATAAAGGTGAATATGTACGACCGGTTGTTTTCAGTAGAGGAACCAGACAAAAACAAGGATGAAGATCCAGCACAATTTATAAATCCCGATTCTTTTACTCAACTTGATGGCTTTATTGAGCTCGCTGTGGCAAACGCATCTCCCAAACAGAAATTTCAATTTCAGCGTTTGGGCTACTTCATATTGGAGAAAAAGTCAGACAAGCATTTGGTCTTTAACAAGACTGTAGGCTTGAGAGACAACTGGAAAAAAAGCTAGTTTACTCTTGCGTTTTTCCATTATCTTTTTTCTTTTGATTTTCCATTTTCATTGCTTCGCCAATTTGGTTACTCGCGCTAAAGGAGGCAACCATATTGTTTAGCATATCGCTTCCCGCTTGAGGCGAATTTGGCAACAAAATTAGGTTGCTGTTGGTTTCCTCTCCAATGGATTGCAGTGTATCATAGTGTTGAGTAACAACGATGAGTGCCGACGCTTCCTGAGAGTTAATTCCTACATTATTTAGAACATCAACGGATTC
>CALDQI010000149.1:0-6227 GCA_937911635.1 uncultured Pseudomonadota bacterium
ACAATTTGAACGTGCATGGGCGCACTTCCACATGGGTGACATGAGTGGCGTGCTGGGTTTCTTGCATACATTGCAATCTCCCTTCTTTGAAAATGAGCCCTATGCGGAAGGCGAGCTTCTGAGAATATATGGCATGGTTATGCTGTGTAAATTCAACGAAGCAAATAAAGGCATCGACAATTTTGAAGTCCGTTTCAGTCCACATCAAAAGGAATACTCTAGAGTTGCGCAACAGGGTCCAAAAGCGCTGTTTGAGGCTGTACAAGCCGCACAGAATGGTGAGGACACAGACGTTCCAGAGCCATTGATGCGACGATACTTAGAAGAAGACAGGATGGCAGATGCGCTTCGAAGTGTGGCGATGGCAGATGCCGAACTCATACAACTGAAAGCGCGCGATGGTGCCTCAAGTATTTGGATGACTGAACGACTACAGAGTCGTAAAGACGCAATCATCCAAGCGGAAGGTGCTCGTATAGCAAAAGACCTCCAAAACAAAGCCGATCAACTCCAAAGCCAAATCACCTCCTTGCAAATCAGTAAGCTGGACATTCTGGACATGGAAACCCAAATGCTCAATCGAGCGGCGGAAGTTGGTAAAATGGAAGAGACCAAACGACAAGTTCGACGAGAAAAACGGCTCCGTTCTGGTGAAGTCGTCTGGGAATACCAAGGTGAATACTGGGCTGATGAGGTTGGATATTACCGCTTGAACACCAAATCGGATTGCCCGGCATCCCTATACAAAGACTAAAGTGTTGTAGCTACGTGACAACTAGTTGATAACGATGGTCAAGTTAGTATCTCCCTGTATTCTTTGAATAGATTTTTGATTCTGACTTGACCACCTTTTGAATATATACTATAACACTTGTTATATAATAAAATTTACATGTTATATAATCATTTTTTTGGAGTAGTTATGTTGTCTTTATTGTCTATCCTTTCTCTTTTGGTTGCTTGTGGTGAAAAAGAACCTTCATCTGATACGGGAGCTATTGTTGAGGATACTGGTTCTGAAGTAGAAGATACAGATACTGAAGATACTGATACGAGTTCTGATGATACTGAAGATACTGAAGATACCACTGATACTCAGGATACTACAGACACTCAGGACACTGAAGACACTGAAGACACTGATACTCAGGATGACCAAAGTGATATCACAGATTACGGTTTAATCGGACCATACACGTATTCAACTTCTACTGGTACGGACAGCAGCGGTTCTTGTGACCTTCCATATTCTTTGATGACACCTGATGGTGTTAGCGATCCACAGCTTGTCATCTTAGGTCATGGTTTTATGCGTTCAGCAGATAACATGATCGGATGGGCTCAACATTTTGCATCTTGGGGATTTGAGGTTGCTGTTCCAAGTCTATGTCACTCTTCCATTTTCGATGTCAATCATGCTGAAAATGGTCTAGATATGGTTGCTCTGGCAGCCACTTTGGGTGGAAATGCAATCTTCAGTGGATATTCTGCCGGTGGATTGTCGGCAGTGGTGGCTGCAGCATCTAGTTCCGATGCCGTTGGATTACTGGGACTTGATGCAACAGACGGTGGAAATCCTCTGAATGACAACTCTACGTATGCCGCTGGATTGACGATTCCCGTCATGGGAATTGCTGGAGAGCCAAGCCTATGCAATTCTGATAACAATGGTGTTGCCTTGTACCAAAATGCCTCAAGTAGCATGATGCTCAGAGTCACCGAAGCCGACCACTGTGACTTCGAAGCCCCTACTGATATGGGATGTGAAGCATTGTGCCAAGGAACCAATAATCAGTTCAGCAATGAAGAAATCAACAACAGTATCTTGAGCTTGTCAACAGCAGCGTTGCTTTGGATTAGCACTCAAGACCCAGAAGCTGCAAAATGGTGGACGTCTGGTGGGAATGCTTACGACAGTTTATTGAGCAATGGACAAATCCAAGAGTTGTAACATTTCAGCCGGTCTTTCAAATGCCTTCTGTTGCAATAGCAATACAGTGGGCAACAGAAAGAGTGCTGCAGCAAACTAAACCAGCACCCCCCATCACAGAACCTCTATCCATCGAAGGATCGAGAAAAATCTACTAGCACGGTCTGTCTCCTTCTGTATTGTCACTCAATGGGTAATGTTGAAGACAGGTGAATAGACAACTATAAACCTGTCTCTAAGACTGATTTATCCAAGCTATTCCAACCATCATTTAAGGGGTGTCGATTGGCAAGATACCTTTACAAGGTTAGAAACTGTATAGCGTATGGAGCAAATCAATGACCCCCTTTGGTATCCGAAAAAAATTAAAAAAACTGCTTGGTTTTGACAAGGGACCAAAAGCGTCTAGCAATCCCCCTCGCCCCAAGTACGCTGTTACTTTCGTACTTCCAGATGGGGAAGAGTATCAAGCTGATGCTAAGGAAGGCGATTCTTTAGTGCTGACATCTGGACGTTCTGCGTATCCCATATCCACTGGATGTATGGACAGTAGCTGTGGTACGTGTGAGGTTATTGTACTAGAAGGAGAGGCAAATCTATCTCCAGTTGGCGGAAGGGAAACCGCAGCCAAGGAAGCCAACAACATTGAAGAAGGACATCGTCTCGGCTGTCAAACCGCTGTGTTGGGAGAAGGCGTGAAAGTCCAAATTGTAAACGTTTTGGGTGCAGACGGAGATTTTTAACTCTTCGAGTTACTACGGAGCCTTCGAAATCTGAATGCGAGATGGTTCACCTCTCGTGCATCGACCCACCACAGCTGCAGACAATGCACCCTGCTCATGGAGTCTGCGCACCAGTTCTTCCACTTTATCCTCCGATATTGCTAGCAACAGCCCTCCGGATGTTTGTGGGTCACCAAGGATATCCAAATCCATTGGGGTTACCCCCTGACCAATCGACATATGGGGTCTAACAAAATCGATATTCCGACGTGTTGCACCCGGCTTGACTCCAGCCCCAAGAAGTTCACGAACCCCTTGGATGACAGGAAGCCTGTCGACCCATAGTTCTACAGACATGTTCACGGAGGACACCATTTCCCATGCGTGTCCGACAAGCCCAAAGCCGGTAACGTCTGTCGCCGCCTGTACACCCATCTCTTGTCCAACCACCATCGGTACCTCGTTCAAAAAGGTTGTGGTTTCAACAAACATCGCGTATTGCTGATTGTTGAGCAACTCTTTTTTATTTGCCGAGCCAAAAACCCCAATTCCTATGGGCTTGGTCAATACCAATACATCCCCTTCTTTAACGGCATTGTTGCGCCAAATGTTATCGGGGTGGACAACACCCGTTACCGATAGACCGAACTTGGGTTCTGTATCATCGATGCTGTGCCCTCCAAGAATCGGAATACCCGCCCTCCGGCAAATCTCTGCACCACCTTTCATGATCTGGTTGGCAGCCTCTAAGGGCAACTTCTTGACCGGTATACCCAAAATACTAAGGGCATTTGTCGGGGTCGCACCCATTGCATAGATATCCGAAATGGAGTTTGCCGCGGCAATCATTCCAAATGTGTAGGGATCGTCCACGATTGGCATAAAGAAATCCAAACTTTGTACGATCGCCAAATCTGGACGGAGTTGTGTCACTGCAGCATCATCACTGCTGTGAAAGCCCATCAAAAACTGCTCGTGGTGAACAGTGGGTAGGTTTTGTAAGACTGTCTTTAGATCCCCCGGACCCAACTTGCAGCCTCAACCACCACCATGGGAAAATTGAGTCAATCGAATTTGTTCAAGCATGCTTCGAATATAGTCTACTCTGAACGTACATCCCAGTAAAAAAATGGGCAATTACCCTACCCGTGTTAAATTCGATACTGGAGGATACAATGCATTGGATGTTACTGATCTGTACCGCGGACAAAATATTCAACACAGAGATGGGTGTGTACGCAACATCAAACACTCCTAAGGTAGGCGACGCGCCTGCTCCACAGAAGTATCCAAAGCATATCAAGGTGGCAGACAGCAGAGCCGCTGAGAAACCACGCACTATAGACTTCTCACACCAACTTTGCACATGAAACACCTTCGAAAATTTGGATTTGGAACCCTCTTCACCCTACTGTTCTTTGGAGTGATTGAACTTGGTCTACGCATTGCTGGAGTGGCAGAAGGTCAGCAATATGCTCCTCCTAGACTCATTAAAGTAATGAAAGACGGCAAGCTTGAAGGAGAGTATGTTCAAAACAGTGAACCATTTTTTCAAACTCGTGGTCAATACATTGTCACCAATCCCCAATATGTAAACGGGCGCGGTGACGGTTTCCCAGCTTCCGGTGCGATGCGGAAACTAAAATTCACTCCTGAACCTACAAAGCCTCGGTACTTCGTACTGGGTGGTTCGGCAGCCCTGGGACAACACGGTGTCGATATCAAAGTTCCTGTGACTTGGTCGACCGAACGTCTTGGACAAGGTGTTTCTGTGTTGCCAGAAGAACTCTCTCTCTCTGGTCAAATCTCCAGCAAATTGAAAGAATCGGGACACAGTTTCGAAGTTTTGAATGCTGGGATGATCGCTCAAGACTCCGGTGGAGTACGAAGAATTGCGCTTGAGGTCTTACAATATAAACCAACGGGTCTAATCCTATATTTGGGCAACAATGAATGCCGCGGATCAAAGTGTCTTTCCATTGGATACCGCTTTTAAAAGACGATGGTCAATGAAGTATATTTCCGCTGATGGTACCCCAGAATCTCAATTAATGATTCAACAGCCACATTGGAATCCAGAGATCACAATTTCCACGCAAAAAATGCAGTGGCAACAATTTCGGCGATTACTCAATGATTATTTACAAAGTGAATGTCAAGTAGGAACCGATCGACTCTTAGGACCATTTTTTCTCTCTCAAAAAGAATTACTTCAATGGGAAGATAGCATTCCAAATAAAGTATTACCCTATATTCGAGAAGATGTATTGCGATTTCAAAATGGACTTCTCTTTCTCGAAAAACTTTCACTTCATCAAGTGGTTCAAGTTTGGCAAGTAGATCTAATTTTTCAAGAAGGATTTCAAGATTTGTTAATAGAACATTCTTTGCAAGAAGACTCAAAGGAGTCAGTCTAAGTGCCAAATATAGGAAGAAATAGTTTTAAAAATACAGATATACAAGTTTGTATTGAGGGAGAGACTTTACCAAAAACGGTTCATGATTTTCTCGATAAATGTCAGCAGTCATTTCATGATCCTAAGCACTTTGTGGGCTTTGTCGCTTTGGCAGATCAAGTTGTTATCGTTTTACCAAAGGTGTATCCCGTTGATATCTCACAACAAGACAATGTGATGCAACATGCTCGTCAGTTGTTTCAAGTACTCAAAAAGGTTTCACGAATCGCTAATCGCGATTCGGTGAAATTAATCGAAGCCTTTTATCCACAATTGGACAATATCAATGATCAAGTTCCGTATAGTCGACTAGGATTAGTGGATACTTTGTTGAAGGATTGGATTAAACATGGATTTTGGAGCAATACTCATCAAGTTTTTTGTCAGAGTGGTCATCAGGTGGATTGGGAGAGAACATTACTCAAAAGTCAACCTATGACGACACATTCTGGACATTTGTATGTGGATGCCCAGTATCGACAAAGAAGAAGGTATGATGAGCATATTTTGACACAAATTCACCAGTGGGTCATACGAGAAATGTTACAGCACTTGGGATGGTTGTTTCCCAATGTACCTCTATTTCATCATCTGCCAAGAGTGGCAAAACCTGCGGGTGCAGTTCGTATTTTGAAGCAATTCTTGCCCAAAATGTTCAAAAATCGAGATATTCGTCTCATCAAAATGCTGATTCAATTTTTGGAGCCCGAACTCAAAGGGTTTCGTGAACATATTGATATCTATGGTACATGTGCCTTTCATGCTGTTTTTGAGCATTAAAGCTGCGTAACTTGACACCTTTAGTCAATGTAGCATCAAATATCAAAGGGACTTTCACACGTCCGTGATGTATTTCGGAGATGCGTCTGCAACTGTCAGTTTCTTTTATATTATACTTTCCCTGATATAATTGTTGTTTAGATATGTAAATGCCAACATGGTCATACTCGCTTTTAGTCCAGAATCTAATCACTCTAGATGCTAAATTCCACCACTGATTATTTTTTATAAAAACTATATTTACGTTCATTTTAATTTAGCAGTGAATTTATTTAAGCAATGTGCAAAGTCTTCTACGCTATAAGCAACATAGCATCTAACATTTTTTACATTCTTTTT
>CALDQI010000150.1:0-3470 GCA_937911635.1 uncultured Pseudomonadota bacterium
CAATAATGTTAGTTCATTGTCAGATACATTCCAACATGGAGTTGATGAACACCATAATCGCCATGTGGTCAGCAATATGTCATGAACATCGACGCCGTTCTTTCTGTTATGTGAATAGAAACACATTGTGTGTTCCGATTGGTGTGCTGACATAGAAAGAACAAAATTAATGATGCAAATTTGAATCATTTTTGCTTTCAAATTTGGATTTCGAGGTTTGTTGAGGTTCTTATCACAAGAGAACACTGCTGGGAATTCGCCTTTTACAATGGCTGTTGTACCAGAGCCCAAATCTTTATGGGCCGTGAATTCATTGCCCTCGACCTCTAGTTTCGAGATTACTGGAACTGTAACCCAATCTAGAAGTTCCCCAAGCATTGATGGAACCTGCGCATTATCGCCGTCCATGGATTGCTTACCACACAACAGGACCTCAACACCCTCCTTTTGAGCCAGAGCAACCAAAACACGAGAGACCCCTAAGCAATCCGTCCCTATAAAATCTGAGTCATCAACCACTACGGCTCTATCTGCACCCTTCGCAAGTGCAGTAATCATTTGATCCTTAGTGCTCTTTTCATTCTTGCGTACTGTAAGAACGATCACTTCCTCAGCGATACCTTGACTTTTAAGTTGAACCGCTGCCTCAATAGCACACTCGTCATATGTATTGACCATCAGCTTTGAATACACACTATCATCGACTCCATTGCCAGAACTCGCAATTGTAATACGAGCATCTGAGTTTGGAACCGGCTTGATACAAACACCAATTTTCATAATTTCTCCTGAGTGAACATATAAAATAAGATTGACTGTGGATGCTGTTGCAGAAGCAGATTTTAAACCCACTGCCTTAGTGAATCCTTGTATCCCACTTCTGTACAAAATTCTAGTTGGAAGATGAGTTGAAAATGAACCATCTATTTCCGATTTATCAGTAGAAGACACTGCAGTGAAGATATGACTTCTACCTATTCATATCCGAAGAAACAACCGTGACGAATGAAAAACCATCAAACTTTCATACCGTCAATGAACATTGTCATGATGTCCTTAGATATGCTGTTGATATCCTTAGGCCACGCACCATCAGTCAATACCCACGTCGTTGATATCTCATCGATGGCACCAAATATTGCCCAACGAACTACCGTCGTTGGCACGACGGATTTTAGTTCCCCATTACGCTTACCAAGATCAATCGCAGCATCCAGAACAGCAAGATAACCCTGCAGCTTTTTGTAATTATAGTCCTGCAAAAAGTGATGGGACTGGCGCAGTTCAATCTGAAGCACTTTTGCCAGTGACTTCTTCTTTTGCAAATGATCAAAATGATGATCCAAAAAGGCTTTGATCTTGGCCGTCGCCTCATCTTCCTTCTCTGTTTGTTGCCTTGCAGAATCGGTTAACAATGTGATCTTATCTTCGAAAATAGAGCGCAGGATATCATCTTTGACACTGTGTTCCCGACTGGGTTTGGGGAAATACTTGAAGATGGTGCCAACAGACTTGAACGTTGTTTTATCCACAATATCATGAATCGTTGTATTGTGATATCCATGTTCAGCAAACGCCATAATGGAAGCTTCCATAATCTCTTGTCTGCGATCTTGTGCTTTAGCTTTATTCTCGGATTTAGACATGATACTGCAATCTCATAAAATGAATGAATATTCATTCAATTATTGGATTGAGAACCAAGTGCAACAATTTTTATGGATAGAAGTGCACTCCTATTCTTAAAACGGTAGATCCATCGCCTAAGGCAACCACTAGTTATCTATTGGCCAACCAATTTCTCACGGCGGCTTCGATATTGTTGTTGGGAACTGTTTCCCAATCTTTTAAAAACCGAGCATTTCCAGAATCTGTCAGAGGATGTTTGAACATTTTTTGAAGCACCGAAAAGGGAAGCGTTGCAACATCGGCACCCGCCAAGGCAACATCCACCATATGCTTTGGATGACGAATACTAGCCGCAAGCACTTTCGTTTCAAACCCATAGTTGTCATAGATTTGAACGATTTCTTCAATCAATCCCACACCATCCTGAGACACATCGTCCAATCGACCTAAGAATGGAGAAATGTACGTTGCTCCAGCCTTGGCGGCTAGAAGAGCCTGATTGGACTGAAAGCACAATGTCACATTTGTTTTTATGCCTTCGGCACTAAGTTGTTTCGTTGCCGCAATACCAGCTGGGATCAATGGAATCTTCACTATAATCTGAGGATGGATCTGGGCGAGTAGCCTTCCTTCACGGACCATTCCTTCTGTATCTTGGGCAATCGTTTCAGCAGATACAGGACCATTTACCAACTCGGCAATCTCGTAAATGGTTTGAATGAAGTCTTTACCATTCTTTGCGATCAACGATGGATTTGTTGTGACTCCATCAATTACGCCCCATGCGAATGCTTCACGAATCTCATCAATATTTGCAGTATCCAAGAAAATTTCCATGCCAACCTCCAATCTGGTGTGTACTCAACAGGTATTGCATTCAGTTTTTGTATGCAATGGAAAAGCGTCCGACTCTCCACATTCCTGCTGCAAAATCCCCTGTCGCATTTGCTATGGTCTTCTCCAATATCGGATGGATCCAACCTCCCGCTATCTCTTTCGCTGGTTGCATCACAAACTCTCGTTCAAGCATTCTGGGATGTGGGACTTGAATACCGATATTGTTTACCACATGCTCTCCATACAACAAAACATCCAGATCAAGGGTACGGTCCATCCAGTGAACACCTCGGAGACGATCGCACCGCTTTTCAATAGATAGCAATCGGTGCATCAAATCATCTGGTGTATGACGAGTCCGAATGATCGCACACATATTGTAAAATGGATTCTTCGCGGCTCCAATTGGCATCGTTTGCCATACCGAAGAAGTGGATAGCAAGTCGATGTATGGATCATGAGCCATCAAGAGCAGCCCCCTTTGTAAATGATGATGACGTACGCCGAGACTGGAACCCATTCCAATCAACACCTTTGTCCCATCATTCGACATACAGAACTCGCGAGGTATTGAGATGTTCCAACACCGAAATTGATTGCTCCTCTTCTTTCGATGAACTTGCTGGCGACGATATACCTTCATTTCAAACTGTGGCGTTCTTCATTGCGGGTCTTTTTTGCTTCTCGACGCTCCATTTCGATTGCACGAACCTTGCCATCAGCCGAAATTATCCAACCTTCTCCCCACGGATCAGCTACATCTACAGCCAGTCGACCAATGTCCCAGAGGATCTCTTCTGTTTGCTTTTCAAGGTCCTCCTTCTGCCGCTGAATCCGTTCTGCCCTCACTTCGTGTCTGAGCAAACGCAATCTTTCTTCGGTGATGTCCTTTACTGATGGACTCAACTCTTTTTTGAGTTCCTCCTCTAAATATCGAATAGATGCATCTAGTTGCCCCTTTTGATCAATCACCCCTGCCATGGCTGCACGGTACCAAGATGGAG
>CALDQI010000151.1:0-2420 GCA_937911635.1 uncultured Pseudomonadota bacterium
CATCTTTAAGATCGACGCACGGTATAAGTATTATTGATCTACTCGGTACAAAGGACAGCACAAGAACATCGGCACGGTTCTTGCTGTAGAGGATGTACACATTCCACACGGAGACTACATGCACATCCATCCTTCTCACGCCCCCTCTGATCATGCCCTGATCACATCCCTAATTGGAGGTCAACAAGCCTCAAGTAAAGCACGATGTTTACTAAACAATATCGGAGATATCAAACAGCTGTCTCGAATGTCTATTCCCGAATTGATGGCTCAAGGACAGCTCACACGACACATGGCAAATCGATTGCACAGTGGATTTCTGATCGGACAACGTAGCCTCCAGCCGAGTGAACCCAAACACTCTATTACGCAACCAGAGCAAGTCTATCAGCTGGTATGGCCAACACTACACAATCAGGGTAATGAGTTGCTTATCGGACTATATTTAAACAGACGCAAGCATCTGATTCAACTGGATATCCTGACACAAGGCACAGATTGGATGACCATTGTTGATCCCAAGCAAATTTATCATAGAGCCCTCTTATGTAGAGCCAGTGGATTGATTTTGGTCCACAATCATCCCTCGGGTGACCCTACCCCATCGGAACAAGACTTGCGTATTACTCGAGAGATTCACAACGTTGGTTCTCTTTTACGAATCCCGCTCTTAGATCACCTCATTGTCGGTGGTGACGGCTATGTTTCCTTAGCTGCACTTGGATTGCTGTCCAATTCAGCAACCCACTAGCGTCGTACATCAACCTGAAGAAGATGCTGTGTCCCCAATGTCGCTCCCGTTAGTTCAACGGTTCCCACTTTGGTTGGTACTGTATATCTAAAAGATGGTAATGGACCCAACAGGCCCAATCGGCAGAAATGCCCTTCCTTAAACTCATATCGAAGTCCAGTTTCGATGGCCAAAACCGTGTCCAAAATGGTCATCCTTGAAAGGATTGATCCATTGTATTGTGGCCGGTACTGCAATCCAATCACACTCGCCGACAGATCCCACAACCATTGTTCCCTACCAGTTTCCAAAGCCAAACCCACTCTAGATGTCAAACGATAATCCATCAAAGAATCGCCCCAATGATCACTCAGCATAATCGTTGGAGCAAGTCGAATACGCTCTGTATTCAAGACCAGATATCGCATTGACAAAACATCAAACCCTTCCGTTTGAGTCCCTTGATAGATTGTGCTGGTCATCAATAGCCCAAAGTCACCGGTGTGGTACGATGCGGTGGTTCGAAGACTGGGTAATGGCCCTGCTCTCAATGCAGCCAATCCAAATCCTGCAGAATATGTAACTCCATCGTCATAGACCGATGCGTCCGGTAAATTGTAGGTGGTTTGAGCCATGGCTGTACCAATAATAAGAAATATCATGGTGCCTCCCTCTGCAAATACATCACCACATTTCGATCATACGATCCAACGAGCATCTCAATCTGTCCGTCATTATTGGTATCTACCATGTGGACAGCCGCTTGAGGCATGTCTTCAAACAGTACATGCGATTTGTACCCAGACGCGTCTTGAATAAACAGAAATACTCGGGGGTCACCATCGCCAGAAATAAGGATGTCCATATCTTGATCCCCATCTATATCTCCGACAGAGAATACACCTGGGGCCGCTTGGTTTGAAGAAGAGTCGGAGCGAAAGTCATCAAAAATGGTTTCTTTCACCCATGGATCTGTTGGATTGTCCGTGGGTTCTAGGCGATACAATCCAGATGGAATGGTATCTGGATTGCTCTTTTCAGTATTGGTATGATTCGACACCAGTCCATACATCTGCTCCCCCTCCGTCACCACTTCAAACTGTATGCTGGGTCCCGATGTGTCATCAATTGTGTGTTTGACCCAATTGTCTGTCACTGTACTCGAAGTTCCAGTCTGTTCGAGCCACACTGCAGATTTGGCGTCCGGGTGAAAATATTCACCACTGACAATGTCCTCATCTCCGTCCTGATCAACATCTACCAACTGGAGTAAACTTCCAAACCCTTCAGACAGCAGATGTCGTTTGGTATCGAACTGTCCATTTCCGACGCCAAGCCAATAGTACAGCCAAGCCTCGTCATGACCACCAAAAGGTGTAAAGTATCCTTCTCCAGTAGCAATGACATCGTCAATCCCATCACCGTCTAGGTCAAAGAGCACTGCTTTGTGAAAGAACAAATCATCGAAATCGATGATCGATCCAGGCTGTAGATGCATTTATATGCAAAACTGCAGCTTTCAATTTGCCCCGTTCAAGCGTATTTTCAAATGCAAGAGCCAAAGCTTTGAGTTCTTTATCTGATAAACGAGAAGCATCTACAACCCACTGCATAAATATCCCCCCAACATCTACAGAAGAGCGTTCCAACGAGCTTTCATCATCCCATGTAATATCACCCCATCCATAGG
>CALDQI010000152.1:0-3997 GCA_937911635.1 uncultured Pseudomonadota bacterium
GTTCAAAATGTACTCATCGCCAACCTTTTCAGCAGTTGTACTCATACCCAAGACATCTGTTCCAAAGTTCGGTTCGGTCATCGCCATTGCACCAACCCAAGTTCCGTCTAAGGTCGGCTCCAAATATTGGTCAATCTGTTCACGACTTGCCGATTGATAGAAGTTGTTCACAAACAGCATTGCGTGGGCTAGATACGCCAAGCAAAAACCTGGGTCAGACTTAGATAGTTCATGATGTACGATTACGGCAGCCGTTGCATCCATCCCTAGACCACCATCTTCTTCTGGAATGGTGATACCAAGCCAGCCTTCTTCAGCAACCTTTCGAAACAGGTCCATATTTAGGCATTCCTTCATATCAAATTCTTCAGCCTGCTTGTCCATGCTCTCATTGTGTACAAAATCCCGAACTTGCTCCCGCAACATTTGATGTTCTTCGGTGGGGGTAAACAAATTTGGTACGAAGCCGTCAGCGGTATGAATCATAAAATCTCCAGTTGGTTGGTACATCAGGATTTGAGAATGGGATTTGGAATGCGTCATAAAAATGTTACAGACAGCACTGTAAAAACATAACACACAGAGTAACAATGACCACTTCGCGCCCAAAGCTCTTTCTTATCGATGCAAGCAACGTATTCTTTAGGGGGTATTCTGCTGCACCTGAACTGACCGCACCGGATGGTTTTCCAACGGGAGGATTGCACTCGTTCTTTCAAATGCTCTACAGTATCGAAAAGAAGTACACTCCAGACCACATGTTGTTGGTCTTTGATAAGGGGAAGAGTTTTCGCAGTGAAGTGTTCGAAGAATACAAGGCACATAGACCCCCAAAGTCTCAAGGGTTTCGTAAGCAATGGGAGGCTGTGATACCCCTGTGCGAGGCCAGTGGGTATCCATATTATCGGCGAGATGATGGGTTCGAGGCTGATGATGTAATCGGAACACTTGCAGCGAAGCACAAAGCTCAAGCGGATGTCTTTGTGTATTCAAATGACAAGGATTTTGCTCAACTTGTGGATGAAAACGTCACGCTGTTGCAACCTCAAAAGATGGGGGGACTCAAAGTATTGGATGTTCCTGCTGTCCAAAAGAAATATGGTGGTCCTGAAATGGTGACTACCTATCTTTCGTTGGTTGGTGATACTTCTGATAATGTCCCTGGTGTTCCCGGGATTGGTCCTGGTTGGGCACTAAAGTACATACAGGCACATGGTAATTGGGAGGGGATTTATAGGGATATAGAGGAAATTAAGGGCAAAAAACAGGAAAGCCTTCTGAACAGTCGAGAGATTGTCAAACAAGCGATTGGACTTGTGACTATAGTTACGGATATGAATTTGAATGCGGATGCAGAATTTTCACTATCCAATTTGTCTAAGAAATCGATTGATAACAATACGCTCTATGCTCTCAGTGTTCGATATGGGTTGCGAAATGTACAAAAGCACAATGCATTGACTCCACCTCATCATCCTGCGTTTGCAAAGGTTGAAACGTTGACATCAATCGAAGGGTGGAAACAAAAGACGCATGAACTGAAGGATTCTCAAAGTCGTATTGTATTTCCGATTTTCTCAAGTGATGATGTGAGCTCTCGACAATTGCTGGCATTGGGGGTGTCCACACACAAAGACCACCTTTGGATTCTCGAGTTTGGCAATGGAGAATCGACAGAGAAAACAGGCTTACCCCTGTTTGATATGTATGCCGATTCTGGAGAGTACAATAGAGGCCTAATGGAAACCGTTTGGAGAGACGTGTGTAGCTTAGACGGATTGATTACCCACGATGCCAAGCAGTTGTTCTCTTTTGCAAAGCAAGAGGGACTGCCGGCGCCATCACTCCAGTTTACAGATATTATGTTGCTTGATTATCTCGACACTCGATTTATCAACCATCGAGATCATTCTTTGAAAGATATGGCCCAACGACTGGGACATTTTGAAATTGATACGATGATATCAGATAATCCTGCAGCATCGGAGATAGAAAATGTATTGGTGGGAGCATGTTGTTCAATTTGGACTGTTTTAGATCGGTTTACACTCTCTGATGAGATGAAGAATGTCTATGAAAATATTGAGAAGGCCTGCATTCCTGTACTGGCTGGTATGGAGCAGGCAGGAATTCAAGTGAACGTTGCTCAGTTTGCTCACTTTGCAGAGGATATAGAAGGACAGTTGAAGACAATCAATGCTTTTATTGAGGCTGAGGCGGGGCATCCTGTAAATATTAATTCTCCCAAGCAAGTCTCAACGCTTCTGTATAAGGAGAGAGGGCTGACACCATCAAAGAAAACTAAGAGTGGCGGCAGTACGGATTCTACTTCTCTTCAACTTCTTCGAGACCAAACTGATGACCCGGTTATTCCAAAGATATTAGAATATCGTGAGATTGGAAAGATTAAGTCGACTTATTTGGATGCGTTGCCAACTTTTGTTAGAAGGGATGGGCGTATTCATACACATTTGCATCAAACGGTGACCGCCACCGGAAGGTTGTCCAGTTCAAATCCAAATTTACAGAACATTCCAGTACGAAAATCTTGGGGTAAAGTAATTCGACAATGTTTTGTGGCTTCAGAAGGTAGGGTCTTAATTTCAGCCGATTACTCGCAAATTGAAATGCGTATTTTGGCTCACTTGTGCGGAGAAGGTGTATTGGTAGATGCATTCAATGCAGGGGAAGATGTACATCTGAAAACAGCCAAAGACATTGCAGAAGAAGGGGGAGAAGCCACTCCTGAAATGAGAACGATTGCAAAAGCCATCAATTACGGATTGATTTATGGGATGAGTTCCTATCGTCTAGCTAGAGAATTGAACATTCCCCGCGACGAAGCCTCTAAGTACATGAAAAGATACTTTGAACGGTATCCAGAAATCCAAAGTGTACTTGATACTCTCATTCGATCGGCTGCAGAACATGGCGTTGCGCAAACTATATTTGGCAGACAGCGCCCGATCTTCAATCTAGACAGTATTGATAAAAATCAAAGAGAAGCCTCAGAGCGAATAGCATTAAACGCTCCTGTACAGGGTGCTGCGGCAGATATTATGAAACTGTCGATGTGTAAAGTTGCAACTGTGTTGGCAGAAAAATACCCCACTGCAACAATGCTTCTTCAAGTACATGATGAATTGATCTTTGAAGCCCCCGAAGTTGAAGCCGAGGCCACAAAGGCGTTGATTACATCGGTTATGGAAAATGCGGCTAATCCTACTTTAACATTGGCGGTGCCGATTGTTGCCGAGGCGGGGATCGCCGATAGCTGGGCCGACGCCCATTAAGATCATTCAGGCCTGATTATGCCGATTTTCTGCCCTATATTGGCCTTGATTTGCCCGTAGGGTAAATATCAATTGCGATAATCCGCTGGCGATGTTCATGTTTGGGCCAGATAAGATTTTGTGGGAGTGAGAGACCGAAATGGCAGACCGTATTGCACTTGTTGATGATGATCAAAATATCCTGGCGTCAGTGTCTTTGACGCTTGAATCTGAAGGGTTTGAGGTTGATTGTTATCACGATGGTGAGGCGGCTTTGGTCGGGCTTGCCCGCAGACCTGCCAATCTTGGTGTCTTTGACATAAAGATGCCGCGCATGGACGGCATGGAGCTTTTGCAAAAGGTGCGAGGCCAGTCGCAAATGCCGGTGATTTTCTTGACCAGCAAAGATGATGAGCTTGACGAGGCACTTGGGCTTGGCATTGGGGCAGATGATTATATCACCAAGCCATTTTCCCAGCGTTTGCTGCTTGCTCGTATTCGCGCTGTATTGCGGCGTGCCAGTGATGGGGTGATGAAAACCTCTGGCCCAAACATCATCCGTCTTGGTGAATTACTAATGGATCCAGACCGGCATTTATGTAGCTGGCGTGGTACAGAAGTCAAATTGACCGTAACTGAATTTCTGATTTTGCAGGCGTTGGCTTCGCGGCCGGGCATGGTGAAAAACCGTGACCAGCTTATGGACGCTGCCTATGGCGAGAGTA
>CALDQI010000153.1:0-7696 GCA_937911635.1 uncultured Pseudomonadota bacterium
GCTTGTGACGGAGTGACGGCCATTTTGATGACCCATAATGTTGGATAGAGTACAGCCAAACAGGTCAGCATCAATACTGAATGCCAGAGAATTTGCTTGGATAGCGAAGGAGCGTTCGTGGTTCTCATATCGTTTTCCTCCCCGCGATCTTGTTGCCCAACTTAGAGTATCCGTACAAAATAAAGAAGATTAGGACTGCATAGGCAGATGCGTATCCATATCGATTGCCACGAGAGAAGGCCCAACGATAGGCGTCTGAAATCAGAATGTCTGTACTGGAATCCGGCTCTCCCGCACTCACAAGATAAATCACGTTGAACATATTGAATGTCCAAACCGATCCCAAGACCACTGCCGGAAGAAGAGCTGGTTTCAGTAGAGGCAATGTAATGTGCCAGAATCTCTGAAAGCCACTGGCACCATCTACCGATGCTGCATCTTCGAGGTCTCGAGGAATGGATTGTAGAGCACCGAGTGAAACAACCATCATAAACGGAAAGCCAAGCCACGTATTGGTGATTAGATTTGCCGCGAACGACGTGCTGAACTGGGCGAACCATGAAACGGGTTCCAAACCTAGTGAGGTCAAGAGCCCATTGATCGCCCCAAACTGTTGATGGAACATCCCTTTCCAGATCAGTGCTGTGATGTAATTTGGAATTGCCCACGGGACGATGAGCAACACTCTGTATATACCCTTAAACTTCAGCCATGGTTCTCTCAATAGCAAAGCGAGCGCCAGTCCAATCCCGACGTGTAGAAATAGATTGCCAACGGTCCATCCGATTGTAACGATGAGGGTAAAATAGAAGGATAAAGAAGATGTAAGAGGCCAATCTCTCGCCAAGATGATGTCCAAGAAGTTTGCGAGTCCAACGAAGGTGAACTCACCTTGATGGTGGGCAAACAACGATACTAAGGCTCCGACTACAAATGGGAGTGCCGTCAGCAGAGTCATCGCAAGAGCCGCTGGTGCAACGTATAAATAGGCTGTCTTAGACTTCCACACTTCTTCTTTGACTCGGGAAAACGTTCGCCAAAACCACCAGGCACCGGCTAGTAAACCAGCAAGAGCCACGATAATATATGGAATTGGGTTGGCTTTTTGTGGAGCGGGTTTCGTGTAGATGGCGTATTCTACGGCGGCTTGTTCCAGTGCTTGTGTACCGGTCATGGCACCCCTATGTACACGCCGAATCGCACGAGCAAGAGGTTCCCATACTGCAGTCATGGTCGGGATGTTGGGAGTTGGGACACTGTTCAACATTTGTGCTTTGAATGCTGATAATACAGGGTCCTCTGTCAATGCAGGATTGTCCCACGCTGCCTTATTGGGGATGACCTGCGCAGCCTCTAAGGCTCGCTTTGTCGCCACTTCTAAGGAAGCCAAATGCGCGGCAAGATCTTCGGCGGCATCTGGGTTTGGACTGAATGCGGATACAAAAGCGGCTTCAACGGTGAGTAACGGTTTTGCTGGAAGCTGAGTGTCTGATACAATCGGCAGTGGATGAATAGAGTATTCTACACCGTCAGCGATTGAAGAGAGGAACCAAGGACCACTGATGGTCATCGCTGCCTGATTGCTGTTGAAGAGGTGCGTGGCCAATGCCGCATCCGGTTGTTTCGGAAGCAAATCAGCGTCGTCCATACGCTTCATAAAATCGAGAGATTGTGCATTCGCCTCGACGTCGAAAGTACTGTTGCCATCGTCATCAAAGAATCCGCCACCAAACCCGAAGAGCCAAGGCATGTGAAAATATGCGTCGGTTGCTGCATACGCCAATGGTACAACGTCTTCCGGAAGACCATCGGCTAAGCGAAACAAGTCGTCAGTTTCCGCCGGTGGATTGGAAATGAGGGCATCATTGGTGTACAACACGAGAGATTTTACGGCCAGTGGTACGGCATAGGTCTCCTTGCCGAACTGCACAGCTTCAGCGGCAACATCGAAGAACCCTAGGTTTTCGTTCGTGGATGGGTCAATCGAAGAAATTAGTCCAGATTCTACCCAAGCGCCAATCTTTTCATGGGCGTAAATGAATACGTCTGGTCCATTGTTGCGCGGTATAGCGGATTCGAGTTTGTTTCCATACGCATCGTAGGCAACAGGAAGAACCTCAACATCAATATTGGGGTGGTCGTCATCGTATTCTTGAAGGATGGTTTCCAGAACATCAGCTTCGGCATCGCGATAGGCGTGCCAAACTTTTAAGACGGTAGGGGACTCTGCATGAGCACTTCCCATCCATGCGACGAATAGAGATAGCATTGGATTTACTTTTTCTGTGGTTGATTGTGTAGCGGTGCTTGAAAAGAAGGCTTTTGACCTGTAGGCTTACCATGTAATGGGGGACCGTGCTTTTGCACAGGTTGCTGAGGCTTGCTCATACCAGTTTTGGTCTTTAAATCTTCTGGTTTGAGACTCCCTTTGAGGGGCTTTTCCTCCTGCGCAGGGCAACGATTGGGGAACTTCTTGTAATTGGCGACATTTTTGAGACAGATGCTGTTCATGGTGGGATCTCCATCACAACTGCCTACATTGGAGCATGCAACGGATGCTGCGACATAAAATGCGATTCTGTCTGGGTAAGGTGACTTTGCAGCTGCCACTCGAGCCACCTCTTCGGCATCTGGAGCCGTATACCACCACCGCTGCATCGCGTGTCCCAAACAGTCTCGAATATATGGACCGACATGGTTTATGCAGTAGTCCATTTGTATCAATACATCAGGATTGGGTCTGAAGTCGATCAGTTCGAACGTACAATCTGGATTGCCATCACAAATCTTCAGTAAGAAATCCATATCCATTCCTGAATTGGCATTCATACGACCTGAAACCCAAGCGTGACGACATTCTTTTTCCCAAGTTCCAGCCATGGGACAGAGTCGTTCAACCTCATCTACATTCGGGAATCCACCAGCGAACTTGTAAATACAATAGCCATAGACATCTTCATCTTGCTTGTACGGTTCGCATTGGGGTATACCACCATCTGGAGGTGGTAAGCCAGCCTCACCAGTAGCGTTGGGATCGATTGTTACTGGTTCGGTAGGTGGTTCACCACAACCTATCGTTTCAAGTGTGGTGAAGAGAGTCGTCGCATACAGTAAGAGCGATCTCGTCCATCCAAAAGTGCGCACAGTTCTTGTCCTTTTTGTTGATTGATTTCATTGTTGTGAAGTTTGATCCACTTGGCGACGGCTGCACCGCGAATCATCGGATCCACCATTTGTTTTCCTGTCGTGATGACGTCATCAATTTGAGTGACAGGCATTGCAACGAGCCTATCATGGTAGCAGGAGTCCTTTTGAGTCAGGTCTGTCAGTTTACTACAATCTCCATCGACTGTAGTAGATCCCGAGCAAGCCCAAAGCAGTAAAGTGAGCCACATCATTCAAACACCCCGCACGTTAGCATTTCTGAACCGTAATATGGATTGCTGATGGTTTCTTCCGTCTGGAGCCATCGTCCAGGTGCCATCGGACAAAACGCCGTAATGACGGTTATGGTTGAGTCGCTTTTATCCGCTGTATGCCTTTTTCCGAAGTCTACCATCAGCTGACTCGCTGTTTCAAAATCGTCTTGGATATCCTTGCGAGAGAGAGTACTCCAATACTGCGGACCGTCAATCCACTCTTTCAATCCCTCTGCTTCAGCCAGCTCTGCAAACTCAGGTGTACTGGTAAACGCAACGATACTTGTGATGGCTTCTTTGGTTTTCACATCATCGTCCGCTGCCATGGCCCGAGTCAAACTGAGGTATTGACCTAGAAAATCCCGAGCCTGCTTGGTATCACAGCATTCGAACGATTTGGTCTTGAAGTCATCCGCCTTTGGAGAAGGATGCTTTTGTACCTGTACCAAAATATCTTTGCCACTGGGTTCATCCGTACTGTTACAGGCCAATAATAAAGTAAGGTACAACATTTTCGAGATCCGGTTGTGTTCTTAAAACATGATTTAAGCTACTGCCTACCTTTAACGGATTGCATGGTTTTTTACAGTCCCTCTATAATTTTCCCCTCTATATTTGAAAGAGAACGTTCAACTTGTTAGATTTTGTTTGTGTAACGTGCCAATCAAGCACTACGTTTAGATTTGCATAGATTTGCGCGTGCAACTATATCTCTTTCCTTTCAAAGGTTTATCGATTGGATAGACAATCTGGAGTGAACATGAAATCAGAATGGTTTTGGCTTGTTGGCGGTATACTGGTAGCAGTGGGTCTGCTCTTTATGATCGGTGCCTTTGGTGATACTGGCTTTGGACTCGTATTGGATGGCGTTCAGCAGCAGGCTTCAGAGACATACTCAAAGTATGGGTATGACGCATCGTTGCAAGTACAGCTAACGTCAAACGGTTGGATTGCGTTGACTTGCATTGTCTTGGGTGCGGCATCTTTGGTCGGTGCCAATGCAACGGCTTGGAAAGATACTGAAGGATACTGAGTTGGTTCAAACCTAGAATACACCTTTGTGCATAGTGGTTTGGTATTGACATGGGCATGGCTTAATTGATACGTGTGGGTTGACAATCCGCACGTATTGCTTTTTTATCCGATTGATGGAAGATAGATGAAAGAAATAAAAGACAATCGAGTAATAGTCGATTCTATTGAGAGTACGGTGCATTTACATTGGTCAGGAATTGCAGAGTTGGATCTGATGGCGCTGGTGCAACAAGAAAATGCAGAATACCACCTAATTTCCTTTGCCAATGAGGGCTCAGTGGAACACAGTCCATTTATCCAAATGGTCTCTGATTTCGCGTTTGAAGAGATGTCGACGAACAATCAGGAGATTGTTCGGGTTCATGCCCAAAAGATACAATCTGCACACAGCGTATGGTTCTTTTGTTGGGACTTTGATCATGTGGAGATGCAAAGTGTTGCGCCATTTGTAGATCATGAAGTATCCCTTGAATTACGTCAGTCTGACCGATCGATTCGAACGAGCACAGTAGACTCCGTTAACGGGGCAGGAAACACCATTTGTTTGGCTAGATGGGATGTGAATCCCTTAAACGGAACCGAGGAGGGTGTATTGATTGAAGTGAATCATCCTTTTCATGTGCCCCTAATGGAAGGCATGCCTGAAGTCTGTAAACATCTGACCGAATGGGTGATTCAGCATCAAGATCAATGAGACGATTTGGGGTCAATGTCTCTCCTATTATTGACAGATCGTCAGAACCGCATACGCTTTAAGTATGTGAGGTATTTATTTTTTCTGAGAGAATTGTTAACCGTCTCCGTCGTCGAGGCATGGATTTAAAAATCGTAGCTCATCATGAGGGCTTCGCCGATCAGATGGCAGAAGTGGATAGTGCAATCCGAGACATCATGGCATCTGAAGGGTACTCTGAGGAGTTCTTTGTGGCCCCAGGTGTACCCCGTATTCGACCTGTATTGATATATCTATCTTCTGAGATAGGCTCGATGGCTTCTCATGAACATGCCGAGAAGGGACGCTTGATGCACTTGGCCCTATCTGCTGAGTTGTTTTATTCTGCTGTGTTGGTACACGATTTGGCTCTTGGAGAAACAGGGTCCAAAAGACGTGCTGTACTAAAAAAGATTTTGGGACGGGCTCTTCGTTTGCACGAGAAGTCTTGGCACGGTGGCAACCAGCTAATTACACGCTCCTTCGAACTGGTCATGATGACCAAATCATCGGATATCATGAGTGAGTTCGTACGTAGTATGCGGGAAGTTCAGGATGCTCAAAAGTCTGTCTTGGAACTGGAAGCATTTCCAACTTCTGATGATGTACTCTCATTTATCGAAACGTACACTGGGGAGATGTTTGCCTTTGCCTGTAGAGCAGGCGGAATGATGGCGAAGGCTCCTAGGACGCAATACAACCTTCTAGCTCGGTATGGACGAGAGCTGGGTGTAGCATGGCACCTTACGGAAGAGTTGGCGCACCTCGAAGGCAACAATCTAGCGGCTCTTGAAGATCAAATAGGCTTGGGGCGTCCTTTTTACACTGTGGCACTCGCTGCTGAGCAGGATGAAACTGTACGCGCTGTTTGGCAGGATGTGCAAGCTGATCAAGCCGATATTGGAGCTTTGATGGAAGTGTTGCACCGAAGCAAAGCCATTCCGCTCACACGACAAAAAGTGGCTCAGAGAGTCTGGTCTGCTCGAAGACTTCTCAAAGACCTTCCACAGTCTTCACATCGAGACCAACTGGACCATTTGGCAACCGCGCTGGCGAAGTAATTAGACAAGTGTTCGCGACAAGTTTGTATATCTGCGATTGTTGTTATGGTCCTGTCATCAAAGTGGGCGTCATTATCGTTTGATAGTTGAACTCGATTGGTTGAGTTGATTGGCACGTTCAATCCAAGCATTAACCCTATTCATGACGGTTTGGGTTACCTGAGTAGGTGGGTCACTATACCCGATCGTAAAATCCCAATTGGAGTTTCCTTCCTCCTCTAGTAGGTCATACAGATCAACCCCGTCCAAAGTACCATTGGCGCTATTGTATAGCGGTTCATCCAAGAACAATATCATCCACCATCGGTTGCAGTGAAAGGAAAGGAGTACATTTACATCATCACACTCCGTGTTCGCGATTAGGGTACTTTGCAATTCCTTATCTCCCTCGAGTAATCCATCGAGTAAAGCACAGGCTTGATTGAAAGTGGCCATGTCGGTTGAACCCATCATTTGCCACAGGTTGTTCCATGCCGTTGTGTCTGAGGGGGCGTATCCTTGGAACAGAGCCAAGAGAGGATGTTCAAGTGATGCAACGAACTCTTTATTTCTGTTGCCCAGATCTATCCAACTTGGATTGTCCATTTCATTGGAGAAGTTGTATCCCCATTGAGTAAGCATCGTTGTCAGTGGGGGGTGAGAATACCCATCAATGCTCACATTGTCAAAATTATCGTAATACCCACCCTCATCATCGTATTGAGATTCGTATTCGAAGCTAAGGGTGAGACTGCTGGGATCTGGTGCAAAGAACGGTAGAAAAGCGATCTGACGTAATGAGAAGTCTTCAAGTATCAAATCTGTATGACGCTTTAAGCTGTAGATTTTGTCGCTCCACATTTGGACTTCGGCTTGAGTCATAGTGCTAGCATGTTGTTCTAGATGGGTTTTTAGCTGTTCAAAGAGTTGTTCTGGTGTCATTGTTTCTCCAAATTAACGGTCATATACAAGAGCATTCTATTCAATGAGGGCAAACTTTAATCTCTAAATCCACAAGAATTCCAACAGGCTCTTTCACGTAATCGTTGAAGCCATCGAGTCATGTTTGGGTACTTCGATAAGTTTAGATGGGGGAGCCACGGTGCAAAGGCACAATCCACGATGCTAAATCGCACAAACAGGTGATCTTTGCCGTCCAATTGCCTCTCCAAAATGGCAAAGGAAGATTGCAGTCGTCGATGGGCTTCATCCAAGGCTGCTTGATCTGTGGTCTTTCCAATGAGTGGGTGAATCTTTTGCTCCATGAAGTGAACCCCTGCCCAGCGCTGAAATGTACACGCCTCCATGAAGAGGAGATTGAGCGCCTCAGCATACTCCGCAGTTCCAGTGACCGGCATCAATTGTGGATGGTTTTGGGAGAGTGCAAGTAGGGCGGCATTTGACTCCCAATAGACTTGATCATTGTAAATCAGTGTGGGGACAGATCCTTTGGGGTGCAGCGGTCTATATTCTGGAGTTCGATTTTGTCC
>CALDQI010000154.1:0-4131 GCA_937911635.1 uncultured Pseudomonadota bacterium
AATCTTGAGCTCGAGAAGACATGGAACTCCATGAAGTACATTTGCAAGTTGTAGGACATGGCGAAGTGTATGAATTGCATTGTCTCCAAAGGTGGCCTTCTTCAATCTCGTGAAGTTGCGAGCGTGAGGGCGGAGCTTCTCGATGATACGTTCGACTGAGAAACTCTCGGAACCGGCTTCGTTGCTCATCTGAAAAAGGCGACCAATAGTCCATAAAACTCGAGTCTCCCCCGACATTGAGAATGTGCCCCTGCACTCCTTGATCGCGCAAAGCCTGACCCACTACCAGTTTGCCACCAACAACACCAATCGAACCAGTTATCGTTTGGGGAGATGCCCAAATCCAATCCGTCACCGCAGAGATATAATACCCACCTGATGCAGCAACATTTTCCATGTATGCGACAACCTTTTTGTTTTGTTTCAGCTTTTCGATCGCCGTTGCTATCCGATCGGATGCAACCGCAGACCCACCTGGAGAATTGATCTTGAGGACCACCCCTTCAATCCTAGGCATTTCCATAAACTGTTCCAATTGTTTCACTACCCTATCGGCAACAATCCCCTGTTGGTCTTGTTCAAAATCAACAATGCTGCCATCTAAATGCAGCACCGCAATGGTTGTCCCCACCCGTCCCCACGTCCACCATTTCACCCATCGCTTAGCGTTCAAATACTGAACAAATGGAATCGGTTTAACCTTACGGCTCGTGTACTCTTGAATTCGCTCTCGGATCTCAAATGCATTTCCATTGCCTTCGATAAGTCCACTCTCCTGTAAACGCTCTACGGAGATTGGAGAATCCCGCAATACTGCATCCAAACGCGCTGTATCCAGTTGGCTGTCGGAGGAAATATTTTCCAGCAATACTTGATACAGTGAATCGTAGAGTTCCAAAAGCTGAGTGCGATTGGCTTCAGAAGGTTCTGTACGGGTAAACTGCTCTCCAAAACTTTTGAAGGCACCTGCGGCCACGACATCTGCTTGAATGCCATACCGCTCCAAGACGGCACCATAAAAATTGTGTCGGCCACCAATCCCGCTCCAAAAGAGTTCTACACCGTCTTGGAGCCAAATCTTATCTGCACATGCAGCCATCCCAATCGCTCTAGCATCACTGCTTTCAATCAACACTAGAAGGCGCTTGCCGGCACCTTTCAGTTCGAGCAAAAGTTTCCTAAAAGACCAGATACTAGACCATCCCAACGGGGGGACTTTAATGGTGATCCATATCGTACCAATGTGATCACATGTTCCAATACTCCTCAAGCCTTCCCAATGAGGAGTCCCTACACGCCAATGGTGAATGTTCTGCGGTGTCAACTCAACATGAAGTACTTGAGCCCGCTTCATTCGCCTTTGAATTCGAAACTGCAATGCCCTACGAATCGGAAAGGATACTGTTCGCAACAATGCGGCCGATATCAACTGAAATGGAGACGCTGTTTTCACACTGTTATCCCTGTTTTGGATGCTTATTTGAGTACCTAGTCACCAAATTTCGTATGTACAACACCAAAGAATCCATTTATTTCGTGCGGGGTTCCAATGCTCCAGACACTGTACAATCCATCAATAAATACCCCAGCGTCAGGGCCTGAACATCTGAACAATGTTCCGTTCTTAATATTGGATAGCCACCGAAGTACCCACATTGACCAAAGAGTTGGTCCTCTTCACGTGTATACTTTAGAACTCCCTTATTACCCATCGCTAGGGTGACATCTCCTGGGAAGTCTCTCGTAATCTCTCCTTTAGATGAATCCCATTCCTCGATGTGGGTCAAAGATACCGACCAGTCCATTGCTTGGTCTGCCCCCCATGGGTCCGATTGTTCCTTCTCTACAGTTGTATGATCCAATTCTTCTCCAGTTTGCCAAACCTGTTCTTGACTCGGAAGTTTGCCCCCAATATTCCATCGACTTTCACCTCGTTGCACTCCCTCCAACGCAATATCGGTCCCAATATGCCAAACCGTAACATCTGACCCTGCATATTGACCGCTGTGAAGCTTCATTGTTGCACCGGTCGCCTCTGCAACCAACTGCAGACCCGAATCCTCTTCGCCCCAAACTTGACAGAAATTGCTCAACCAAGCCCTCTTGATCAGTCCTTCAAACAAAGCCTGAAAGGCAATGGGCTCTAGGGCTTGACACCCTCTTTCATCTCCAAAGGCACAGACCTTCTCATAATACTCTGACGCAAGGGTTAAATCTTTGTCCTTGTAATGATGCCCCACTTCTAAACAGCCGGACAAGTTGCCGAGGGTACAAGCCGAATCCCAATATGGAAAGGCTCTGTCAGAATCCCCTTTGTAAAGACCACCCAATGCCAAGCACGCTCGAATATCCCCACCAACACACCCCACGTCCATCTGCTTCTGAATTTCTGGACCGGCATTTCCGTTTGAATAGGCCCGTAGGGCTATCTCTGCACACCCTTGACCATATCCTAGGTCACACGACTGTGTATAAAGTGCTGTAGCATCCAGACTCGACTCCTGTCCCCAAGTAGTTTCAGCCTCACCAAGTTGTGCTAGGACATAACACCCTTGACCAAATCCGGCGTCGCAGGTTTGATTGGCCAACCGTTTTGATACAACTACATCGCGAGGTACTCCAGTACCATTGGCATATGCGTCTGCGAGTACCAAACACCCCTCTAGATCTCCAGCATCACACCCTTTGTTCATGTATCGCAGAGCAAACTCCGTATTTTGAGGAACCCCGTCCCCCTTCAATACCAATGAACCGTACCGTGTACAACTTGGATAATACCCACCCTCACAGGCCTCGAAGAATGTTTCCGCAGCCATTTTGTGATTGGGAGGAGTCATATCCAGAAAGAGATGCCCCATTGCATGACAAGATGTTGTTATTCCACCTACACAGGTGCTTTGGTACAGTGCTTGAGCGAGTGGTAAGGAGCGCTTTACCCCTTTCCCTTGATGATACAATTGGGCAAGCGTGCCACATTTGTTCAACTGACCATACGTGCACCCTCTATCCAATTGTTCTGCGATGAACGCCCACTCTGATTTGGTCTTGGCAGTATCCATCATCACACTGGCTTGAGCCATACATCCCAATTCATACCCAAACTCACAGGACCGTTTGTAGTGTTCCAGTCGCTCTGCTGTTGGTACACCCAATTCACCCAACAAGTCCCCCAAACGGTGGCAACCCCATACATCTTTGGCCTTACACGCCTCTTCAAAATACAGCCGTGCTTGATTCAGATCCTGAGACACCCCAACGCCCTTAAAATACATATCTCCTAAGTACGTGCAGCCAGGTGCATAGGCTTTCACTTCACACGCCGTGTGAAATGCCTGAAATGCCTTTTGTGGGTTGGGAGCATCCACAGAGATTTCTTCATTGACCATTCCATTCGCCATTCCAACCACGACACATTGCAACGGACTCTTTGATTTAGAGCATTTCTTTTCCATCATGGCTGCAGCATGCAGAGCATTCGACATGTCATCATTGACCCACTCTTCAGGGTGACAAACATCAAAGTACCCCTTCTCACAAGCGATCTGATATTTTGATAGAATCAAGGCTTTATTGTGGGGGATCCCAGGCATGGCTAAGTCATACCGCAATGCCTCCATCGCTGCTATACGATGCTCAAAGGAATCCGGCCAAGCTGCTAGAGTTACTTGTATGAACAACAACCATACCCACATCATTTATCCCGAGAAAATTGTGCTGAATGTATCCACTTATCTGAATCTTGTTACAGTATAATCGTATCACCAGCAAATTTATATTCCAAAGGATGACAGCAATGACCTTTATATTTTCCCTAATAGTATGGTTTGGATGTAGCACTTCGTTGGATCCACAACCCACACTACGAGATGTCACAAACATCGATGTAGAACAAGCGAATAAAGAACAATTTGCAGAGGATGGTCACGGAACCACAGTCAATATCGCTGAAGCAGGTGGCAGTATTCTGTCACGCCACAAATCACTGGGCACTGTACCGCAAAATGCCATTGCTCTATGGCTAGAAGCAGCGATAAAAGCCCAACAAAATGATCCTGAATATTCACCGGCATGTTCGGGGTGCTGAACAGGCAACGATGGCCATCAGGGTCATCCACCAGCAAGTCCATTTCC
>CALDQI010000155.1:0-2145 GCA_937911635.1 uncultured Pseudomonadota bacterium
TTGTTATTTCTTCATAATTAATTCTGTAAATCTTTTCTTTACATACTTTATTCCATTTTTTCATCATCTTTTCATATTCATCGTGGCGTCGATTGACGAATGTACCCCTCTCTGGATCAAAGTTTTTCGACGACGCATACGCCTGTAAATCTTTATTCGTAGGTCCCTGCCCCACACCCGGTAATACCTGTGCCATCCAAGTTAACATACCAACTCCCAGTAGAAGTACAACACTGAGTACCCGCTTGCGCATCTATTCACACATCTTGTCTGTAGGACAAACCATACCTGTAATCAAAGAAGATTCATAATCCTTCTTCCAAATCGTCGTAGTCATCGTAATCATCTTCCAAATCCGATACGAAAGGTTCCTCATGAGCAACCCCTTTTCGAAATTGAATGAGTGCAATCGCAACAGCGACAACCAAACTGAATACTGAAATGCTTTGAGAGGTAGACAGCCCAGACATAATATCTTCACCGCGAATAGAGTCCCCTCGAAAATTTTCAATTGTCGTTCTTAGTCCAGCATACATCACCATCATCAAAGCCAAAATCTGCCCGTCAAAATAGCGCTGTCTATGCCAGATAAAAGAAAGAACAAAGAAAAGGGTCATTGCACCCGTAAATTCCCAAAGCTGTGTGGGATATGTCGGGGTATGAAAAATCGCACCAACCCCCACACCAGGATTGAATGACAGAGCCAAATACGGAGCATGTTCCAACCAAAGTACATCCCCGCCCTTAAAAGACATCAGGATCGAATGAGCATGACCATCTGCCTCTACAATCATCCCGTGACAGCAACCGGCAAAAAAACAGCCCAACCGCCCGATCGCCAATCCAAGCATAATGGCCGGCGCACCGATGTCTGCCATCTTCCAAATTGGGATTTTACGAAAATAGCAATAGATTACCCCACTGATAACACCACCAATAGCCCCACCATAAAAAACCAAACCACCCTCATTTCCGTCGAAAAATATCGTGGGGTCTGCAAAGAAATTGGTCGTGTCTGAAAACAAAAAGTAAAAAAGACGAGCGCCTAAAATCCCACAGATTGCAACCAGTAAATACATCAAAGGGAGGTCATCTGAGTCTATCCCCACCGTTTTGGCTCGGCGAGAAGACACCATAAATGCAAATAAGAGTGCGGTCAAAATCATCAACCCATAGCTATGGATCCCTACTCTATCGCTAAACTCAATCAATGTTGGATGCATGACGGCTCCCAAATATTCGGTTAGTTGTGGAACAGAATAATGCACTCCATCCTTACCGGCAAATGAGTCTAGAGGCAATATGAAAGACGGTTTAATCATCTCCCTACTTAGTATACTCCCCAAAAACAAAATCGCTAGGTTCATGGGCGCTAGTGCGCGCATCGAATTGCCTACATTTATGCATCGACTACTGATTCGTTTCTTCGTATGGAAATACAAGATCAATCTCGAAGAGTGCAACGGAGAGATCGACGACTTCAAATCTCTGTCAGAATTTTTCATCCGCACATTGAAAGATGGGCGCAGGCAAATTGAAGCCAGCCCCAATAAACTAGCCTCTCCTGTTGATGGTCGTGTACACACCTTCGGTCCGATTGTGAATGGAGAGTTTGAACAATACGACGGTCAAATTGGTTCCGTGGCAGAAATGCTTGGAAGACCCTCAACGGACCCCACATGTCAGCGATACAACAATGGGTCCTTCATCATTATTTATCTTTCCCCACAGGACTATCACAGAGTTCATAGTCATGATGGTGGTACGCTGCGAGAGATTCAGTATCAACCGGGCCAATTGTGGCCGGTTTTCCCAGCCGCCACACGAAAGATCCCCCATCTGTTCGATAGAAACGAGCGTCTTGTTTTTCATATTGAGCATTTCGAGAGAGGCAACGTCCAAAGCGTGTTGTCGATGATTGGAGCCTTTGGTGTCGGCAGAATGACAACCGATTGGAATCCGGTAATCACCAATACAACACAACCACAACAAGACATAACAATCCTCCAAACCATCCAGCGTGGAGATGAACTCGGAAGATTTGAGCTTGGCAGTACCGTTGTGCTATTTTTCCAGCCGGATCAAATTACTGAATGGAAAGTCGAAAAGGGACAACAAGTACAATTGGGACAACCAATCGCCGAC
>CALDQI010000156.1:0-2206 GCA_937911635.1 uncultured Pseudomonadota bacterium
CATTGATGATGTGGCACTCTCTCCTGAAATGCGCTCGACTGGTGAAGTCATGGGTGTGGGACGGTCCTTTGGTGAAGCCTACGCAAAAGCGCTCATCGGTGCAGGGATGAAACTCCCTCTTGAAGGCGGTGTATTCTTGTCTGTACGGGACCAGGACAAAGGAATGCTCGATAAAATCGCAGGACCACTCTACTCAATGGGGTATAAACTCTATGCCACACGCGGTACGCACAAAGCCATCTCGGCGCTCGGAATCCCGTGTACTCGTGTCAACAAGGTTGGTGAAGGTCGTCCAAACATCGTGGATGATGTCCGCAATGGAGCAATCCAACTGATGATCAACACCCCCCTCGGTCAAAAGTCTATTCACGATGAGGCGGCGATGAGACTGGCTGGTCTCAGATTTGGTGTTCCTTGCATCACGACATTCAATGCGGCACTTGCAGCGGTTCAAGCCCTTCGTTCATTGAGGGCGAAAGAGTTGCGAGTCATCAATCTGCAAGAGATGACTCAGGCTTGAACCAGTTTGGGTTCCCCATTTGACTTGGACTATCACCAACAGTATTTATACAAGAATCCAAATGGATAGTTTCCACCCTTTAGGTTGTTGTGGATTGCGTGGAACTGTCGTTTAATGTAGGATATGAACGAATTTGGTTTTCTGAAATAAGGGTCGAATTTTAGAAAGTGGGAAAAAATTGTCGTCCAATGACGTCCAGTTCTTTTCCCGCTTTTTCATTCTCTTTCGTCTCTTTGATCACACGGTGGTTGGTCAAAGGGATCGGAGTATCTCATGCCAAACCACCACCCCAAACCCGAGCCGATACAGCTGGGGACTGCCCGAACCACCTATGCCACAGCCTATGCCAACCGACCACCGACCAATCGACTCTCCTGCTGGTCTTACTTTTCGTTGAATAAGCAATCTGATCCCAGTAGCCAATCAAAATGTCGATTTTATAGTGGACATGACCCTGATGTGGGGTATAACGACACGGTTCACGGAATACTATGCATCGACTATGATGGAACTCAACGTAAAACTATCAGACATAAAATACTTGATGGTTATTTTATTATGGGTCGTTAATTTCACAAGATACTGTAAATTCTGAATATAATATTTTTTTAAATTCAATAAAGTTCTCAACCTACTAGATATAATTACTAGTTCAAAGTAACCTACAGCATATCCAACACCTCTTCAGGACGATATCGCACATAATGCTCCATCGCAGTCTTGTAGCTATGCCCCATCTCCTCCTGATAACGCTTGATTGGCAAACCATTCTCAATCAGTGTCTTGGCTCGTAACCTTCGCAACGGCTGAAAGGTAAAACGATTACCCAATGCTTCCGACATTTAAGCAAAAATGGCGATTACACCCAAGTTTTGATGATTCTGATTCTCCAGATCATATTCTCAATCAGTTCTTAATCAAGCATCAGTTGATTTTCGAATTTGTCGGGTATGATATTGATTTGTATAAAGACAGATTTGCCATATATAACGATGATGACAGATTGGCTTTACAAAAGGCGTACAAGGAAAAGCAACGAAGACTGGAAGGGAAAGCCAAGCCGGCAAAACAGCCATTGATGCTCAATCCGTTGAGACTTCGTCTTTATAAATGGCCTCGAAGAAAGTAAGGCACAAATCAATTTCCCCTATTCAATATGTTGAATAGTTGAGTGGTAAGTACCATATGATCATGGTAACTTAAAGTGACTGAACTATCTTGAAGTATGTCAAACCAAACGACAAAAGGTATGATGACAAACCAGATAGATTAACCTCAAAGAAGGTAGTAGAAATAATGAGTGAGCAAATTTATTCCGGAACTGCACAATATAAACTAATATATATCTTTGAAATTCCAAATTCTCAAAACCACGATGGTTTCCTTAAAATTGGAGAGCATAGCTTTAACAGTAATTTAAGTTATAAACAGTTAACGGATAATTGTGAAGAACTTCAAAAGCACGCACATGTACGTATTAAACAATATACAAAAACTGCAGACATAACATACAACTTAATTTATGTTGAGTTAGCAAGACTTGAGGTTAAACTAAATGATGGGACAATTGAAAGTTCTTCATTTAGTGATCATACAGTTCATGAAGTCTTAGATCGCTCTAACTTTCTTAGAAAAAAATTTTATGATACAAATCAAGGTAGTGAATGGTTTCAAGTCAATATTTCA
>CALDQI010000157.1:0-6140 GCA_937911635.1 uncultured Pseudomonadota bacterium
GCGTATAATCTTCAGACGAATGAAATGGAAAGCACAGATTATATGATTCTGTCGAAAGCGGTCGTCTTTCGAGATGACCAGTACAATTTGATACGGTCTCCATGGGTCATGGACGTTGTAACGGCAACGGCTCCAATAGCGCAATCTAGATGGGGTGGTGTGTCACAAGAACGTGGTGCAGAGGTGATGCGCGGTCGGATTTCAAGACTACTCGATGTGGCTGAAGCATACGGATACACAGATCTTGTTTTGGGAGCGTGGGGATGCGGTGCCTTTGGAAACGACCCGGAGAGAATCGCTGAACAGTTCAAAGAGGCTCTCTTACATCGTGAGAATGTTTTCGAAACAGTTTGTTTCACGATAGCGGACTGGTCATTAGAACGTCGATTTATCAAACCATTTGCACATGTGTTCTCAAGCGAAGACGTGGGATGAATGATGGGTGTATCGAAGATAGATTGGGTAACGGACGATGGGATTGTTGAAGGGTATTTATCTGATGCATCGAACATCAAAGGCTTTTGTGAGGGCGTGTATAGACCCAAAGATACAGAAGAGTTGTCCATCATCCTGAAACATTGCAACGCAGAAGATGTTTCGGTTACGGTTACGGCTCAACGCACTGCCACAACAGGGGCCCCTGTACCTCACGGTGGTGTACTGATCAGCATGGAAAATTTTACCCAGATTCATTCTGCTACAGAGGTCGATGCGAATGTCATATTGGGTGAATATCAGAAGGTGTTGGCTCATCAAGGCCTGATGTTCCCTCCAGATCCAACATCTAGAAATGAGTGTTCAATCGGTGGTGCGATAGCTTGTAATGCTTCGGGTGCATCGTCTTTTAAGTATGGTGCGATGCGTCCTTGGATTGAGGCATTAGAGGTTGTTTTTCCAACGGGAGAGATTCGGCGTATTGATAGAAAAACTCCGATACCCAGTGAGTGGCCAGAGATTGACTATTTGATTCCGAGTGTAAAAACGGCTGCTGGATATGAACCCACCAACAATTTATTGGACCTAATGATTGGTCAAGAAGGAACACTTGGGGTGATTACCAAGGCGTGGTTAAAGGTGATTCCTTTACCAGAGGTGCTAGGTTTAATGGTGTTCTTCCCTTCGCTTAGAGAGTGTTTGCAAGCTGTAGAAGGATTGAAGAGAGGTGCCGTACGATATCGAAAGGGTGTGGTTAAGCCAGGTAAAGATGCAATTTCTCCTCGTGCCATAGAGTTCTTTGATCGGAATGCGATTGACTTCATGAGAGAGAAACTCCGTGATATACCATCGTGCACCTGCGGGTTGATGATTGAATTGGAATCCGAAACAGAAGAGTTTTCGACACTGGAGCCATGTCTGACATTGCTCGAGAAGGCTGGTGGGATAATGGATGATGCGATATTGGCGGACTCCGATGCCGGAAGAGACCGATTGTATCAAGCTCGTCATGCGATTCCTGCAGGGGTGAATGAGAGGGTGATTGCGAATGGGATGCCCAAGGTAGGAACAGATTTTGCCGTACCTGATGAACGACTTCAGTGGATGATGGATGCCTATACAGAAGTGGATCTTCCATATGTGATGTTTGGTCACATTGGAGACAACCATTTGCATCTCAACATGTTGCCGAGAACGGATGATGAACTGGCACATGCAAAGGATATGTATGACGAACTGGCGCGGATTGCAGTTGAATACGGAGGGACTGTATCGGCCGAGCACGGAATCGGAAAAATCAAAAAGCATTTGCTATCGGAAATGGTGGGAGAGGATGTTTTGAACCAGTTTCGAAGGTTGAAGAACCAGCTTGATCCCAATTGGATTTTGGGAAAGGGAACCCTCTTTGATAGAATGTAAGGTAGACTGTAAGATTTAAATCTCGTTGACGTTGTAAGGAAGAAGAATGCATTTCACACTCGAACAGGAAAGAGAGATGATCCTTGCCTTACAAAAGGGAGATAAACAGGCCGCGGCTTGGTTATACGAAACATTTAATGACGTTTTGTTTCGTAAGGTGATATTGTCGAGACTACCATATATAGACAAGGCTGAAGATGTACTGTGCGAAACATTTAGGATCGCTCTAGAGAAAATCTCAACGTATACCTTAATCGATCGATCGATATTCTTTTGGCTTCGTAGGATCGCGATCAATTTAATTGTAGATACATATCGTAAGCAGGTTCGAAAAAGGGAACTTGCAGAGCGCATTTTAGCCCGAGATGCGGTAGATATGGTCATGGGATCAAAGAGTACCACAGCAGACGATGTGTTGGTCAAAGTGGAAGAAGAAGAAGATACCAAAGATATGGTGCACAAAGCCTTAGGAAAATTGAATCCACGGTACGCCAAGGCTCTTCGAATGAGACTTTTAGAAGATCAGAGCCGAGAAGATTGTGCGGAATCGTTCGGTATTACCGTGGGCAATTTTGATGTACTATTCCACCGTGCATCTAAAGCCTTTCGTGACAATTACCCCCCTTAGTTTGAAACCTTATTTATGACGATATCAGAAACCATACAAGCCGAAGAATTGGCGCGCTGGATAGACGGCGATAGAGATCAACTCCCGAATGCTGAGTGTACAGTCGCTTTGTGGGCGATGCGACCAGATTTGGCTCCCAATCCAAGAGTAACATTGGACGATGTATTGTCGAGGGTGACGTCGGGACCATTTTTTGAGGCAACAGAAGGTGTGGAAGAGTCCTTAGAAGATGACTTTGTAGAGGCTGTGTTCGCACAGGCTCGTCATTCTTTTCAATCGAAGGTTTCGTTGAATGATATCCTTACCAGAGTGGAGTCTGGACCCTTTGCAAAATATGAGAGCGAAGGTGTCAGTCCAACGAACTTGGAAACAGATTCTCCATCCGCAAACAACAATCGATGGTGGGGGTCTCCAATCTTAGCAGGCGGTCTTGCGGTGGCTTTGGTATTGTTTATCCTCATTCCAACACAGTTTAAGTCTACGGTTTCTGACGACAGTATCTTTGCGACGTCTTTTGAGATGGAAGAGCCGGTACCAGCCGCAGAGGTTGACGCAAATGTTGTTTCGAAACAATCAAAAAGTTTTGGTGGATCTGCGAAGTCTGACGTAAAGAGACCGAAGACACTCAAGCAAGAGACCATCAATATGCCACGAGGACTTGATGCACCAGCAAAAGTCATCGAGTCAGACAAATCGGAAAGTCTTAAAAAATCGATGGAGATCAGTCCAGCCAGTGAGGCTGAAGAACCACCATTACAAGCACAGATTACCGAAACAACGACAATTGTAGGTGGTGGAATGAATTCATTGGATGTCGAGTCTGCGCCTTTTGATATTGAAGCCTATGATTTAAACGGTGGTAAAGATTTCGCCGGAGCCGACTTATTCAGTGGTGAAGATATTGCCGATACAAAAGAGGGATTAGAAGAGTACGAGGCGGAGGTGGGTAATATTGCACAAGATGAAAGGGCTGAGATTGAAGATGAGTCTATAGAGGTGTCAGCTGAGTCTACGAACGGGACCATTGATAGTGTATCGATAGACTCTGTCGCCGAAAGATCTGCTCCTAGATCCAAGCGTCAAAAGAAGAGTAAGGGATTTTTGTCTAAGAGGATGGATTCAGCAGGGGACAGATTGGTAGAACCAAGCGTGATGGGGCAATCCGAAGAGGATTCTACATCGACCCTATTACCCAGCGTTTTAACCATAGAACAACAGCTGCTTGTTCGACAAGCAACGAATGCACCATCTGTATTTGCGCTGTGCGATACTCGTCAACCCACTCAGGCGCTAGACATTTTGTGGACTGCCAGTCGAACATTGCCTACTTCTGATGCGATTACAGTGCTGAAACAATCTTCTAGTTATGATCATGGAGATACCCGTTACCTGAAGCGGAATTTGTTGCGTCTATCTTCGTTGTTGTTTCAAATAGGTCAAGAAGAAGAAGGTGTGAACTATCAACAGCAGGCTTCATCTTTGCCTTAGAAGGATTACAAGTATACTGTACTCAGAACCTTATTGGAGAGAAGTATGTTGTCCCCAGAGATGATGGGCAGGTTGGCGCAGCGGCTCCTGTCAGATGAAATGAAAGATCGTTTGACCCACTTCCACTTTGAAGACGTTGGTCATGGATTCGATGCTTTTGGACTGCATCCATCTGCAATTCACTTGGGGGTTGGGCTCTTTGCTTGGATATATGAGTCCTACTTTCGAGTGATCAGTAAAGGTGCGGAGAAGATTCCTGAGTTTGGTTCCGCAATCTTGGCAGCGAATCATTCCGGAAATATCCCCATTGATGCGATGATGCTTTGGAACGATGTTCTGCGTCAGACACAGCCACCTCGAGTGGCCAGAGGGATTGCAGATCATTTTGTGCCGGCGCTACCATTCATTGGAACATTGTTTTCTAGAGCTGGAATGGTGGGGGGATCAAGTGGGAACGTTCGTTCTTTATTGGATAAAGGAGAATTGTTGATGATCTTTCCTGAAGGCGTTCCTGGCATCATTAAGCCTTGGGAAGATCGATATAAGCTGCAAACATTTAGGGTGGGACACGCGCAGATGGCCATTCAGCATTCTTGTCCCATCATTCCGATTGGGATTGTTGGGGCTGAAGAGCAGCTGCCGTCTCTGTTCTCTTCCAAAAGACTGGGGAAAATATTTGGAATTGAGGCTGTACCGATCCCTTTGGTTCCTGTTCCTTTACCTGTTCGTTATCGAATTTATTATGGTGATCCGATCCCTGTTCATGAACGGTACAACCCGAGTCAGGCTGATAATCCTACTGTTCTGAAAGAAGTGGCAGAGGAAGTGAAGGCGGCTGTGAATGACCTCGTACAACAAGGGCTGTCTGATCGTACGGGGGTATTTCAATGAATGTGCTCGTTACAGGTGCCTCATCTTCCATCGGTGAGCAGGTGGTTTTGCGACTGCTTAAAGATTCTAGGGTGACTCATATCGTTGCGGTTGCAGATAAAGGGAAACCGATATCGATTCCGGAAAATTCTAGGGTTACCAATACTTCTGTCAATTTCAAAAGTCAACGACAGCTTCACACGTTGTTGTTTGGTTTGGCTCTCGAACAGAGTGTTCAAGTTGTCATTCATACATCGCAAGCAGAATCCGCCAGTCGTGAAGGTAGTTCAGTTCACGCTCATAATGTGGACTCTTTAAGAGCATTGGTTAAGTTTTCAGAGCGTCATCCGACCATTCGGAGATTGGTAATCCGATCCTGCGGTGGCGTGTATCAAGTGCAACGAGATTTACCAGCTTTAATAAGTGAAGACCATCCCCTCAATATGGCTGCTGGAGCTCCTCAGTGGGTGCGAGATCGGGTAGAGGCAGACTTTACTGCATGTGCTCGTATGGGGCTCTCCACATTGCAAGTGGTGGTCCTTAGAATGGCTGAGATTCTGGCATCAGGGTGTGGATCGCAAATGTATGATTATTTGGAGTCTTCGGTTTGTCTTCGGCCCATCGGATTTGATCCAATGTTGAACTTTTTATCGATAGAGGATGCAGCGCAGGCGTTTCAAGATGCGGTACATAGTGTAGAACAGGGTGTGTTCAACATACCGGGAGCCGACACTTTACCGTTAACCAAGATTATAGAGTTGTGGGGGCGTCCATCACTGGCTATGCCTGAAACGGGTATCTATTGGACCTATAAACTGCGTCAGCATCTACGTGGGGGACAATTTAGGTATGGTATGAATCGCCGCCGTTTCCACTATTCGGGTATTTTGGATGGTCGTAGAGCGATGGAGGTGCTTCGATATGTCCCATCACAGGGAATTTCTTGGCCTGTCATCTCACATTGACATTGATGGTTGATCTCAACTACACTATGATACATAGAAACAGACATTATTTATAGAGGGCAATATGAAAACAGTTTGGATGGCTTTGTTTACAGGGTTGATGGCATGTGGTGAAGAGAAAGACTCTGAAACGACGAATACGGTTTTTGATCAGGAAGGTGAGAATGAAGACAACGTCGACGGATCAGGATGTCCTTCTGTTGTGCCAGAAGAGTATCGTTTCCTATGGGACTGTGAGAACTCAGAAGGCTGCAATGGAAAGCTGTACAGACAGGCTGAAGGGGAGTCTTTCGAAGATGGTTCCTTTGGAACAATCCACTACTTTGCAAATGGAG
>CALDQI010000158.1:0-3823 GCA_937911635.1 uncultured Pseudomonadota bacterium
CTCCTTAGTATATACAAAAGATTAAATCGTTAGAAACAGTCTACATTTGATGAAGTGTAGTAAGATACAATTAGATTCTGTAAATCTCTTTCATAAGGAGTAGTCATGTCATCATTTTCAGTCGCGCGAATGCAATTGACTTTATTAACCGTGTTGTCTCTGGTGGCCGCAGTCATCTTTGGTCTTTTGCTGTTGTACATGGGACTAAGTGTTGGCAATCCTGGAGAAGAGGCGTCATTGGAAACCATTGCGACAATCAGTGCGTTTACCATGACCGGTGTCGGAGCCTTGTTGCTATCCTTTGCAGCGTTTGCTGTAGGGGTAACCCTCTCTTTGCTTCAGATCTTTAAAGCACTCGAGCCGGAACAGGCTGATTCTTGATTCAGTACCATCGCTAGTACCTTAGCGTCGAGGGTTGGGCTTGTACACAGATGGCTTTAAGACTACATATGACTCCCATACACTATTTGAGTGAGCCAAGTCTCACATGGGATTGTGTTATCATATAGTTTGATTGTACACGTGAACCATGATGAGGATCTTATGCGAACCGTACTTTATTCTACTTTATTGTATACAGTAGCTTGCGGTAACGAAAACGTTATTGAAAAGCAGGAAAATTTGCCCCCGTCAATCATTGTTTTGTCACACGCGGACGGGGCAGGTATACTCGAAGGCTACATGGAGTCCTTTCGTGCTCAAGTCTCGGATGATGACAATGAGTTTGAGGAACTTGAAGTGGCTTGGTTTGTTGGAGATGAAGAAGTGTGCCCATGGGAAGTTGTTTCCGCAGCGGGTGAATCCTTCTGTGATATCGTATTCACTCCCGACGATACTTCTGTCGTGGCAGAGGTTCGAGATGTACAGGGAGCCGGCGGCAGAGATGAGGTCACAATCATCGTCACAGAGACCGAAGCACCGGTAGTAGAAATTCTTTCTCCAGAACCAAGTGGAAATTATTATGCCGATCAACTAATTCAATTTTCGGCTGTGATCTCTGATGTTGAAGACAGTCCTGAGGAACTTCTGTCGACTTGGACATCCAGTATTTCTGGGGATATTAGCCTAGACAATACGCCAGACAGCAGTGGTGATATTTCAGATTTCGCCTATTTGTCAGAAGGTGAACATGCCATTCAGCTTCTGGTTGAAGACAGCACTGGAAAGAATACTGTTGAAGAAGTGGTTATCACCGTGCGTGGGGATAACAACGAACCCGTATGTGAAATCACTCAGCCGGCAAGCGGAACCTCGAGCATCTATGGGCAGAATATTTCTTTTTCCGGTATAGCAACAGATGTCGATATCAACAACAGTCTGCTCAGTATCACCTGGGAATCCAATCAAGACGGTGTATTTGACTCAACAGCGGCGAACTCTACTGGAGAGATGACGGTGGTGTACAACGGTTTGAGTGTTGGAAACCATATCGTCACACTTAGGGTTGAAGACGAAGTGGGTGGGTTGTGCACCGACACAGCAAATATCGCTGTGGGGACGGCACCTACCTTGATGTTGACCACACCACTGAATGGAGATGTGGTCTCGGTGGGGGAGCCGGTTGCTTTTGCGGCGACGGTCTCCGACAGTGAAGATATCCCGACCGACATTACCCTGTCTTGGGTCTCAGATGTCGATGGCGAGTTTTCGACACAAGGATCCGACTCAAACGGTAATATTTCCTTCTCAGCATCCACTCTGACGGCTGGTCTACATACAATTACCGTAACGGCTACAGACAGCACTCAGTTGACGGCATCGACGTCCTTTAGCCTGCGAGTGAATACACCGCCACCCGCACCGACAGTGTTTTTATCCCCAGACCCAGTTACAGCATTGGATGCCTTAACAGCAACGGTGATCGGGAGTGCGGATGTTGACGGAGACTCCGTTACTCATAGCTACGCCTGGTATGAAAACTCCGTTTTAACGGCTTTCACATCTGCGATGATTGTTTCCTCCGAACTTGATGCCGGAGAGACTTGGACGGTTCGAGTGACGCCAAATGATGGATATATGGATGGGGATTTCGCCGAAGAATCGATTACCGTTGTCAATCTCGGACCGACGGTTACCTCTGTTGCCATTTCTCCAAACACCTCAGTATACAATGATTCGGTCCTTACCTGTGTAGCCACAGCCTCAGACCCGGATGAGATCGTCATTCCCAGTGTGGAGTGGACTGTTGGTGGAGTGACTTACACTGGTGCTACATTAGATCTTTCTACTACTGGAGCAATGCCAACGGATGTTGTGACTTGTACTGGAACGGCTGTCGACTCGTCTGGTGCCTCACACACCTTGAGTTCATCTGTTACTGTCGACAACCGATCGCCCAGTATCGCGTCAATTTCCATCTCACCCAACACCTTAGTCCACAACGATACTACGGTGCAGTGTATGAGCACGGTGACAGACTCAGAAGAAATGGTCACGCCGACCTATGAGTGGCGAATCGGAACGACACTGGTTGGTACAACCAATATATTGGATCTAGCCACAACTTCTGCTTTGCCCAATGACAGTCTCGAATGCACAGTACATGTCTCGGATTCCTATGGAGGTACAGACAGTGCATCGGTCTCGGTTACTATAGACAATCGCCAACCGTCTGGCAGTGTTGCCCTCTCCCCAAGTGCTCCTCAAGAATTGGTGGATGATTTAACCTGCAGTGCTTCGGCGAGTGATTTAGATGGTCAAAGTTTGTCGTACGCATACACATGGTCTAGTGATGCTGGGGCTGTCGTTAATTCTTCAGTGGTCTCGGCTTCTTCTACAACGGCTGGCGAGGTGTGGACCTGTACGGTTCTGGTGAGTGATGGACTGTCCTCAATCAACCTTCAGGGCAGTGTTGCGATTGCCGGTGGATGCTCAGACCCCTTCGATACCAACTGTGATTCGATAGTGGACGGTCGCATTTTAGCAACGGGCTCTGTGTCGTCCTGCGCGATCAACAACGCCGGACAGATCGAATGCTGGGGGGACAACTCGTCCAATCAATTGACGACCATTCCACAAGGTACCTATGTCTCATTATCCTTCAGTGGACAACATGGCTGTGCCTTAGATGCTTCAGGAAACGCAGACTGTTGGGGACTCAACAATCATGGGCAATGCAATCCACCGTCGATGATGTTTACTCAGGTAGCGACGGGTGAGTATCATACGTGTGGGTTAGACAGTGGTGGTGTGGTGCATTGCTGGGGTGCCGGACAAACGTCTGGGAGTTGGCCAGAATACGGGCAAAGCAATGCGCCGACTGGAACCTTTACTCAACTCTCTGCGGACTACTACCATACATGTGGGGTTCGTACGAGTGGAGAGATTGCTTGTTGGGGAATGAGTAATGGAGATCCTTCACTGGATTATGGGCAGGTGACCAATACGCCAACCGGTATTGGTTTTGTACAGGTAGATACGGGACTCAGTCACAATTGTGCACTTGACTCATCAGGGATGACGACGTGCTGGGGACGGAATGAAGCCGGACAGAGTTCACCGCCGAGTACTTCTTTTGTCCAGATAACCGCAGGATGGATGCACACCTGTGGGTTGCAAAGTTCTGGTTCCGTTCAGTGCTGGGGTGTGAGTGACAACGGGAACTATGATTTTGGACAAGTCACGAGTATTCCGTCCTCGACATTTGTTCAGATTAGTGTTGGTAGTTACAACAGTTGCGGTATTGACGACACTGGATTGGTTCACTGTTGGGGCTGGGACATTTGGGGTCAGTCTACCCCACCGAGTGGGTTTGTTGCGTATCCCTATTAGGACATGATTGTGGAACTCTAGATGGTGAAAATAATTTTTTAAACTATCATAC
>CALDQI010000159.1:0-7248 GCA_937911635.1 uncultured Pseudomonadota bacterium
GCAAAGACTTCAACAAAGATTGTGGGTCTTTTTTCTTCTTTAAATCTTTGATAATGATTTCGATTTGTTTATCCCAAACCAGTTCGTCCAATGTTGGGCTGACAAATTGGAAAAGGTGAGCACCATATGTAATTTGGGTATTCAATATTTCTTGAATCGTTTTTACTGTATGTTCACAAGAACACTCGGACCGCGATATTTTGTGAACAAAACCTTTGAGGGCAGACACACTTGGTTCTTCATTGATCATACCACCAAAACTCTCTTGGAATATTGTAGCGATTCTAGTTCGCATATCATTTAAATGATTGCTTAAATTAATATCCATGGCTGAAAAAGATTCTCCAATCATGGTTCTGATACTGTTAATCTCCGTATGGATAAACATCCCCATACCTTTATCTAGAAGGTTCGATTGTTGACAGTCGTTCAACCATATGTCTGTACCTTTACCAAAACCATTATTAATGGTTTCTTTGAGAGATACAATTATTCTTTCCAACGTTTGTTGGTACTCATTTTTCGAATTACCCGATTGTAACTCTTGTTGATATCGCTCCAGCCCTGCAGCAATAGTCGAACGTATCCTTCTTGCTTTTTGTTGTATCGCCTCATATTCACTTTGAGACGTCGGAATCGCATCTTTCAGTGCATTCTGCAATTGACTAAGATGACCTTGTAACTGACGTCGAATTTTGGTGGTTGACTCACTCGCACCTTGAAATACTTGTTCGTCCATGATTGGAAGTCGCGTTGCCAAATGTGTCAATACAGGAACCAAAACCTCTTTCGCGGCTTGATCTCTTTGGTTCCAGTCTAAAATTGTAGTATCTGCAGATTTGCCGTAATTGTGTTTGATATGATCGATCATATCAGCCACTTGTTTCTCGTTGAGTCCACCAGCATTGTTCACAATAAACATATAGTCATAAAGTGAACGAACATGTCCTTTGGCTTTTTCGAGAATATCGATTGTTCTTCTATCATTCTCCTTCCAAAAGCCCATTCCTTGCTCAGCTCGTTTAATCAGCAATACCAAATCAACATCCCGGCGCAAATCTTGCACGTGAAGGTTCTCGATATCAAGACTGACTTCTCCCAATCCAGGTAAATCCATCAAGGTGAGGTTCTCAATATCGCCCTGCGGAAACGAACAATAGACTCGAGCTCTCTTTACTGCAAGATAAGGTCTCGGAGCTGTTGGGTCATTGTTCTCAGAATAGGTTAAAAATGGACGAATTTCATGTAGTTCTTTTGTCTCAGTCCGACCCGTCAAATGGTCTCGATACGTATCAAATGAACCTTGGATATATTTCAGTCGAGCAAAAAGGTCATCCGATATGTCTGGCAACTTCCATTTTTTAAATGCATCAGGAGTTTGAGGAACCGAGGACAAATTAAATTGTTCTGCGTACACTTCAAGTACTTCTGTTCGAAACTCTTCCCAACTATACATGTCAAGTTCTGCACACTGCTTATCATTCGAATGATGAATCGTACTTCTAACAGCGGTCACAGGAACCGTTGCTCCTGTTGGTATCTGATCATCCTCCAGTCCCGAAATCGCTTGTAACAAGGTACTCTTTCCTACACGAGCCACACCACTGACGCCAATATTGACGGTTTGACGAGATGCCCTTTCGACAACTTCTTGCATAATATCTTTAAATTCTGCCAAGTTATCGGAGGAAAATGTACTTTTAAATTCACGATAGGCCACTTCTACTTGCTCGTTTGATTCGACCTCTAAGAATTGCAATAGATTTTGACTCAATTCCTCAACATAGATTTCCAAAGACTGAATCTGTCTTGCCTGCTCTTGAAATCTTGGGAGTTTCTTTTGACGATTTGCGATTACATTGTTGATTAGTTCAGGTATGGTCATGACATGTTTTCCTTTGTGTAAATGAAAAGTATGTGAAATCAATGTATCTCGTTGACATACCCTATATCATGTAGAACATTTATTTTTTTGCCATCTTAAAACAATACATTCTCTTCTATGTGTGAGCATTGGCACCATTACAACTCGGATAAAATAAACTGTTGACAGAAAACTATAGACTCTCGTATTATGGTCTCAATAACGATCACCAAAACTCCTTCATCTGTTGTATGTAGTCAAAAGTACAATGCAAACTTATGAGAAATTTCATGTTTCAAATACTTCCATCAAATGTTTTTTCCACAAAAGAAATTATCAAACTGGATGGTCCCACAACCAAATTGGTACAGTGGAATACAGCTTCTAACAGAAAACGTCCTGCCATTGTTTTCATTCCTGGTTTCCTATCTGAAAACAGTATTGAATCTAAGCAGAATATTTGGCGTCAACAAATCCAACAACTAGCAAAAGAAAATGACTTCGCTTCTTATGGTTTATACTGGCCTTCCCAAACATTGTTTCAAGACTTAGACTCAGCTTCCTGGACATCAGCCATATCCAATATCGACAATATGCCTGATGTCGGCGCTGGAATGACGGTAGCTCGACTGGCAATGGGATTCGGCATGGGAGGGGTATTCGCCACCATAGCTGGAGCTGCAGGATATAGCGCAGTAAACACATGGAATGCAGCCATCGACGAAGCGACTACCCTAGCCGGCAACATCAATTGGATGTATGAACTGGATAGACCTATATTTTTAATCGGACATTCTTTGGGCGGAAGAATTGCGATTCAAATGACTGAGTACACAACGTATCCAAACCTTCGAAGTGTGTTTGCCTTAGCCCCAGCGGTTCTAGAGTATCAAACCAATCTAGATGCATTTTATCGAAGCCAAACCAGTCCAGGTGCGATTGTCTATTCTCAAAATGATCTGACTTTACAGGTTCTTTTTCGACTTGGTGAAAAGACAAAAAGCTTGCCCTTAGGATTCAATCCCATCAAAAACAACAGTCGATATTCAATACCCAACATCAATCTCAGCACATTCAACAACCAAATCGTTCGACACGAGACATACTCGTCTATCTGTACCGAGTTGTTCAATTGTGGGATATTGGGTCCATCACTATCTGCCAGAACATAGCGGGGATTTCCAATAGTGAAACCGAGTTCTAATGGAAAGCTGAAAATACAATGAGGGTTGTCAACCAATACCACTCACGTTGAATACAAATACCTTTTAACGATAGAACACAGCTTTATGATCGACAAATATATACCACAACTGACCGATTCTTTATGGACATTCCCACTCAATAATATCATTGATGAAGTGTCATATTCCCGATATTGCAACGCCATCGAAGATGGACAAACTATATTAGAATATTATAGTGAACCCTATTTTGATCATCCTGATAGAATGCCACTTCTACAACAACTCCTACCACTACACGCAATTGCACGTGTCATCGATGATGCAGTAGATATAGGGCTAGACCCAGACCGAGAAAGAATATTAATTCTGATTCCGATATTATGGAAAATGGCTATTCGCCTACAATATTTATTCCCCAAATACAACGACATCATCCTGGAAATCATTGAAAAATGGTGCCATTTCAATCGACCGAATCAAACCCACATCGATACAATTGGCCATAAAAGCCTTCATTTTATTCTCATTGAAGAAATATTGAACGATGGAAAGCATAGAGATATCTTAATCAAATCATTCAACATCTTACAAGTGGTTGATGAACTAGAAGACCTCACATTGGGTGATCTACAGAGTTTCCTAGAACAACAACCATCTTTAATCAGCCAACTGAAACAATGCGAGTTTATCGGTTTAAGCAAATTGTTAAATCGTCACTTCGATATCATAGGAAAACAAATCCATGCTCAAAGAAATACTCGATAAAATTGATGCCTTAATGACCAATTTACACCCTACACGCCTTTGTATACTCATTACGGGGGAAGTCAGTGCTGGAAAAACAAGAGTACTCAGTGAATTCTTGTCTCAGCAAAATATCCCTGAAACGTTACGTCCTTGCTCTTCTCTTGAACCACAAACCAGTATCCCACTGGTTATTTCTCAGGGCACTGCATGGACACTCTCCTTGTGTCGCAATAACAAACCAATAAGAGAATTAACCAAATTTCCAGATCGCGCAGACCTATCGGAGGAGGACATCCAGCTGCAAAACCACCTGTCTTTGCAAGGACCGATTTGGAAAACCGAACACAAGCACAAGGATGTTGAAATTATTGATTTGCGTGGATGGAGTGAAAAGGAAGATTGGCAACAAGAAGTCGAATACCTCCAACATACCCTTGAGAATCGAATCGTGATTGGAATTCTCTACGTCCTTCAAAATGGACATTTAGACAGTGCCCCTTCAATCGCCAATCTTACCCGTAGTCTACAGTTTTTACATGAACAACAGAAGATCACTGAAGATTGCGAGATCCTCTCAATTATTACCAGACTACCTGAACACAAAAAAGAGCGACGTCTTGAGAAATTTTGGGACGAAAATTTTCGCCCCAAAGTACAAGCAGAAGTATCCAAGTCGATCGCTTACCTCGATCCAAATCCACTCACGATTGATCTGCATGATAATATCGATGCCACAGTACAATCCACTTTTAGAAAGAAACTGTCGGACAAAATCCACAAAATCGTCGACAAATATTTTGAGTACAATCCTCCTGTAGAAGTAGACACCGGAAGTACCTCAGAAGCCCTACAAGCCTTCCAACAGTTGTTAACCGAACTACAAATCCTCACAGATATCATCGATCATCCGGTCATTCTTCGTACCAATAAGACCAAAGTAAACGGCCTATCCCCTAAAGAAATCGAAATAAAATTACGCACGTTACTGATACAAGAATATGCTAAAATACACGACAAACAAACCATCACGGCCTTGTTGAACCGTTGTTCTACATGGACGGAGAGTCTTTCGGAAGATTGTCTCATCAAAGAGTGGAGTCAACACTTCATCCAACCCTCTCTTGACCTGATTGTAGAAGAGTTTGAAAATTGGAACCAGCACAACCAGAGCATCTTACAAACGTTATCTCAAAATATGCATTCCCAAGAATCATTCGACAAAACAAGTCAATCCTTTACCAGTAAACAACAGCATCCCCCTCTGATTTCTTCTCACCTCGAATACTTAGACCTATTCAAAACCAGAGACACCAATGACGATGTGTTTACCCACCTTGAGCATCTCTTTACCACATCTATTTTAATTCACCAACATCCATCCTGAGGACATTATGAGTACAGATATTTTAAGTCACTTCAGCAAGCATCGCAGTCAAATCATAGAAGACATCGTGACCATCATCAAGGAAGTAGAACAACTCAACATTGATATGGGTACTGCCAACGAAGATCAATTGAAAGATTTCGCATCTTGGATCGATTTGGTCACCTCTGATAACATCCGTTTGGCGGTGGTTGGTGAGTATTCCAACGGGAAATCATCGTTGCTGAATGCCTTGTTGGAAACCGAAATTCTACCAACCGCCTTAGAATCAACCACTGCCATCAACACCCGACTGGAAGGATTGCATCCTGAGCATGGATCGTGTATTGAACTCGTTTACAACAATGGTGAAACCAAACTCTTGCCATTTGACGTCACCAGCATCAAACAATTTGGAAGCGAACTCATCGATGAGGGACTCTCCCCCGAAGATCGACAACAAAGAAAACACGACGTCATCGAATACAAGTATGAATTGGTTGAAATCGTTGTCCATTCCCCCCATCCCTTGTTTCAAAACAAAGTGATATTGTATGACACCCCTGGAATTGGATCGACCAGTAAACTACACGACAACATCACTGCACGCGCCATCCACAAAGCCCACGTGGCACTGTGGTTACAAAAGGCAAATCAGTTGGGTGGAACCTCAACCGAATGGAAATTTTTCGCCGATAAGATCAGCAAAAACTTCTCCAATTTCATTACCGTAGTCAACAAATGGGATCAAGTTTTAGATCCACCAAAGAGAGAGAGTAAAGGGTCCTATGAAGCCAATCATCAAGCCAAATTGCACATCGTACAAGAGAAATTTCAAGAACAAGCCGGCAGTCTATTCTCGGCAGCTGAATTGACTCGGTTGTTGGATGAAGACCACTTCACTACCACTTCAGCCATCTGGTATGAAGATGAAGACCCCATCAAACGTAAGTGGGCAAACATTGATCGGTTACGCGAAATGATTGTTGCCTTGTGTAAAGAAGAAGAAGGAAAAGGGATGGTGACCCCTTTGGTCTCAGTCATGACTCGCATCGAGGAGAACCTACATAGTATCTCGGAACAACGAGCAAACATTTTATCGGATGATTCTCAAGAAAAACGAGAGATGGAGATTCAAAAGTTCACTTTGGAACTCAAGGACTTTGAACAAGAACTCCAGCAAAAAGTATTTGAAGCCAAAGAAGAACACACTCGAAACAGTGCCCTGCACAAGAGCCAAATCAAACAAAAGGTGCTCGATGTCCTGGTGCAGTTGCGAAACACTCTTGAACTCGAACTCACCGAAGAGTACGTTCGTCGATGCATCGAAAGAAAACAAGAAGACATTGGTTTACCACACGAATTACAACATCGAATGGATAAAGACATCCGTGCCACAGGAAAGGCCTGGAATGAAGAAAAGAAGGGCATCCAAGAAACATTGAGCCAGTTGCGTGAGGGTTTTGAATCCGACATCCAAGACATGGTACAAGATGTGAAAACCTATCTGGCTGAAACAAATCTAGAAACGATGTCCTTTGAGATGCCAACCTTGACCATTGACTTTTCAGAACTGGAAAACTCACAACAAGAACTGGAACATCTCCAACAATCAATCCACGAACGAGAAAAGCTAATTGCTGATATCGAAGCAAAAAAAGACACCATTGTAGATGAGCATGAAGAGTATCTCGCAGAAGTCGAAGAACGCAAACGTGAGAATACCTACTTGCGAGACAAAATTGATTCCACCCCTCGTCCAGAACCCATCGTCTATACTGAACCAATACCAGGAAAATCCGGATGGGGTGGTCGCCCTCCATCCACCAGAACTCGACGTGATGATAGCAATGTACGAGAGTATGAACGAAAGGTCGCAGAGTGGAAACGACAAAAAGAACTCGCTGAAGAAGCCTATAAACAAGCACACGTCGAAGGTAAACTCACCAAGCAACAAATGAGAGCGCTCGATCGTCAACGCGACAATGCCGTCACAAAATTCAAACGAATACAACGGGAGTTGGAACGAAAAAAGGAACTCTTTCAACGCAGTCACGAGCAAGCGATCAAAGATACCTTTCACCGAC
>CALDQI010000160.1:0-7834 GCA_937911635.1 uncultured Pseudomonadota bacterium
TTCGATACTATGCTGACGAACCTGGTAGGGATGTACAGCTGTCCATTTCTACTCAGTTTTAATTATGTTCAGCTTCGGTAACTTAATGATGTTGTATTTTAATGCAAGCCGTTTGCATTTAGAGTGAGGGCGTATTAAAATGCTCGTAGATTTTTTAACACACAACAATGGAGACTATCATGTTGTTTACCCTTTTGGCCCTTGCTTGTTCAGATGTCAAGGACCCACACGACCACGACCACGATCATGAACACGAGGTTATGACCCGTGTAGTATTAACCCTTGCGGACACTCATGGACATGCTTCTCAAGATGTAACTTGGGAAGACCCAAACGGAGACGGTAACTCAACCGTTGAGGATATCGTATTGACTGCTGGTGAAACCTATGAGGTTCAAGTTGCAATTTGGAATGACCTTTCAGATCCAGCAGAAGAAGTAACCCCTGAAATCATTGACGAAGCAGATGAACATCAAGTATTTGTTACAGCTCCTGATTTCATCGAGTACAGCATCCTTGACGCAGACTCTAACGGTCTCGATTTGGGTCTTGAGCAGGAATGGGTAGCTTCGGCTGGTACTGGAACTCTGACTCTTGGACTTCGTCACATGCCAGAAGAAGATGGCGTTTCTGTTAAAACAGACGATATGGACCTCGATAATCTTCCAGGCGCTTGGGACTTTAATATCGATTTCCCAATTACTGTAGAGTAGGGTTGACTTGATCCAAGCATAACCATGCACAACCTCCTGATTTGAATTACATTTGTGTACTGCAAATGTAGGATGATCAGGAGGTTTTTATGTTGTGGTTGCTGCTTGCGTGTAATGACAATCTATTGGTGCAAAAGGGTGTGGGACAGGAAGGTGAAGTACCGGCTGAATGCTGGGATGGTTTGGACAATGATGACGATGGCTTCGTTGATTGTGCTGACCAAGACTGTTTGATTTACACTGAATGTTCCCAAGATGGAGAGGATACAGGCGTTGATACAGATGATCCTGTAGACACTGGTGATACACAGGATACAGGGGATACTCAAGATACTGATACCCAAGACACTGATACCCAAGATACTGAGGATACAGACACTCAAGATACTGAAGAAACGGGTGATCCCAATGATCAAGATGGCGATGGGTTTACAGTTTCCGATGGGGATTGTGATGATTTGGATGCCAATACCAACCCCAACGGTAATGATTCTACAATTGATGGCAAAGATCAAGATTGTGACGGTGTGGATGGTCCAGATCAAGATGGTGATGGCTTTGTGGATTCGAACGCGGGCGGTGATGACTGCAATGATGCAGATGCTTCTGTGAATCCAAATGGAACCGATATTCCAGACGATGGTATTGATCAAGACTGCGACGGCGTTGACTCCACAACGACTCTACAAGATGATTACACCATCGCTGGTGAGTACACCTTTGTTGTACCAAATGGAGTGACTTTGATGACGGCTGAACTCTGGGGTGCCGGTGGTGCAGGTGGTGATCAAAGTGGGTCCAAAGGTGGCGGTGGTGGCTATGTTGAAGTGTCCTTTGCGGTTGCTGTGGGCGAAATATTGTCTCTATCTGTTGGCGAAGGAGGGACTTCTCCCGGAGCCGGTGGTGGCGCGACCTTTATCTATCGTGGGTCAACGCTCTTAGTAGTCGCCGGTGCAGGTGGTGGCGGTGCATCAGATGGCAATAGCGGGAATTCTTGGGCTGGTGGTGCAGGTGGTGCGGGCGGTTCTGTAGGAGAGAACGGTATGGATTTGTTGTATCATCAACAAGGAACGACCTACGCCTACTGCAGTAGTGCCACCGGTGGAACTGGTGCGACGCAAGCCTCTCCAGGTATTGGTGGTATTTCGGTCGGTACGGCTAGTTACAATGGTGTGTCTCACGTGTGTACTGGAACCGATGGTGCATCCTTCCAAGGTGGGGGTACCACAGGTCCAGCCAGTCAATGTGTCACAACAGGTCCTTATTTATGGGAATCTAATGGTGGTGGCACCAATGGACATGCAGGCGCCGGTGGAGCAGGATACTTCGGCGGTGGTGGTGGTGGATCGGTATACACTTACTGCGGTGCCGGTGGCGGAGGTGGTTCCTCGTTGGCTGACTCTAGTGTTGCTTCCGTCACGTATCTAGACGGTGCGGCTCAGATACAAGGGAATGAAAGCATGAGTGGCGGCGCAGGTCGTGGTGGTGAACGAAACTTTAGCGTCGCCAGTTACAGTGGTTCAGATGGACGGATTCTGTTGACTTGGTAATCTGTATAGTATAGAGTTTCATTCATGAAAAGGGAAGCAATGCTTCCCTTTCTACTATTTAGAGTCTATTTTCGACGTCGTACCAATCCGAGCAAAATCAGTGGTAAGGCCCATGAGAATGGGGACTGACCGGTACTTGAACAGCCCTTTTCTTCTTCCACAGGAAAGTCTGCGGCATCTGTTGGGTTGGTACCTGCATCGATTTCAGTGGGGTCATCAAAACCATCGTGATCGGAGTCACTCTCCAGCGGGTTGGTACCGTGGGTTGAAACCTCATCCCCATCTGTGAGTCCGTCTTCATCGGAATCTGCATTGTTGGGATCAGAACCATGTGTTTGAACTTCATCCGTATCTGTCAAACCGTCTTCATCCGTATCGGCGCTGTTCGGGTCTGTTGTCCAAATGTTCAGTTCATCATAGTCTGAGAGTCCGTCTTCATCAGAATCTGCACTGTTGGGATTGGTTTCGGCTGCCAGTTCTTCACCATCTAGCAGTCTATCCGCATCGGTGTCATTGCTGAGGGGATCTGTTTCATGTGTGTCGAGTTCATCACCATCGTTGACACCATCACCATCTGTATCCACACTGAGAGGATCTGTTCCGTGTGTGTTCAGTTCGTCATTGTCTGATAGACCGTCTGTGTCTGAATCTGGACTGTTTGGATTCAAGCCTCTGTACACTTCTTCAATATCCGATAGCCCATCTTCGTCTGTATCGGTACTGTTTGGGTTTGTCTGATATGTATTCAGTTCTTCATCATCGCTTAGTCCGTCTTCATCTGTATCCACACTGAGAGGATCTGTACCATGTGTGTTGACCTCATCACCATCAGTGATGGTGTCGCCATCCGAGTCTGTGATGTTGGGGTTGGTGAGTTCTGTCAATATTTCTGCATCATCTGATAGACCGTCGCCATCACTGTCAGTGGAGTTTGGATCTGTAGAGTAGACAGTGACTTCATCCCCATCAGTGATGGAATCTCCATCCGAGTCTGGGTTCATTGGATCCGTGGTGTACAGGTTGAGTTCATCGCCGTCCAGAAGTCCATCCTCATCGCTGTCGGAATCCACTGCAGATGTGAGACCAGTCACTTCAGACATGTCATCCAGTCCATCCATATCTGTATCCGAAAGCATAGGATTGGTTCCGTGAATACTCAGTTCCGAAGCATCATCCAGTCCATCGGTATCCGAGTCTATACTGTTTGGATTGGTACCGTGTGTATTGATTTCATCGAAGTCAGTCAATGAATCACCATCAGAATCGCTATTGTATGCGGCTGTGCCGAATGTATTGACTTCATCATAATCATTGAGTCCATCATTGTCTGAGTCTGTACTGTTTGGGTCGGTAGCATGGTTGTTGATTTCATCGCCATCGGTCAGACCATCACTGTCGGTATCTGCAATATTGGGATCCGTATTGGTGACATTCAATTCATCACTATCCGATAGTCCATCCATATCTGAATCACTGTTTACTGGATTGGTACCATAGACATTCAACTCTTCTGGATCGGTCAGGCCATCACCATCGGAGTCTACGCTATTTGGATCTGTGAAATGGGTGAACACCTCATCCATGTCCGATAACCCATCGCCATCTGTGTCAGAGGATAGCGGATTGCTCCCAAACACATCCGTCTCTTGATAATCAGTGAGCCCATCATCATCCGTGTCTATATCTGTAGGGATGGTGTTGTGAATGGTAACTTCCGACCCGTCGGACAGTCCATCGCCATCGGTGTCTGCAATCGTGGGGTCACACCCATAGTCTACGATTTCTGTACCGTCGAGTAGGAGATCACCATCGGTATCCATATTTAGCGGGTCTGTATTGTACAATACTTCTTCCCCGTCCCAGAGTCCATCGCCGTCGGTATCGGCTGCATTTGGATTGGTCATTAATGTGTTGACTTCATCATAGGATAGAACACCATCGCCATCGGCGTCCTGGTCGATGGTGAATGTGTCTAGTTTGTCTGCATTGCTTGGGCGCAATAAAACTTCTCCATCCCAAGTGTTTACAACGCTTGCACCCCAGAAAAAGTCATCCCCAATTTGCTCTTCTATTCCTTCAAAGGTGGTTTGCAGGTTGAATTCGATGCTCTCACCACCAGAGATAGACACATCTGCGTATAGAGTGCCATTGTCCCACACTAGTGTGCAAAAGTCGTTGCTGTCTGATGGAGTACAAGATTCGTCATGAAGGTTTAGTTCGTCCCAAGGTAGGTCAATTAGGATTCGTTCATTGCAGGTCGATGTGTTACCGTCGTTGTATAGTGTGAAATCAAAATCCAACTCTTCGCCAATGAAGACAGTATCCTTCGTATCCAATAAAATCCGGAGATCGAGGGCTCGGCCCACCTCTACATATTCGACTTCATGATAATTGTTCTGTCCTCCAGTTGAACCTGCAAAGCCCAGTTTCAACTGCTGGGGTAGAACATCGGGCATTTCAACATTTTGAAAGACAGGGACACTGGTTCCGAGATTGTTTTGTATATATACGCTGACCACACTGAGGTTTGGATCGGTCAAGGAAGGCTGGACCAAGACAGTTCCTTCATGATGACCGTTCTCTCCAGCAACTGGGCGGACAGTGATATTTGGAGCATCGAGCGTATATCCAAAAGAACTTGCGACGGTACCACTTTGAGTGTCTGTGGAATCGCCAACCAGATGAATTGCACCTGGATTGGAACTCGCTCCCCCAGCTGTAACAGCGAAGTCACCATAGACATCAAATCCGATGGCCATAACGCCACCAGTCAAACCACCCGCTGTACCATTAAAGTATCCAAATGTACTTCCTTGCCCACCATAGTAGAAGTTGCTTTCATCACTAGCAGCATCGTAGAGGAAAAATACCATTCCGTCTGCACCCGTGCCTCCCCAGATATTGATCGCAAAGTCGATGGCTACACCATCCCCTTTGTCAAAAGCAAGCTGAGAACGAGCACCACCAGCCCGCCCGTTCATTAATGGAGTTAGACGGAGAACACCCGAGTCGATTGGGTCATCCAATCCACTTGTTAGGTAAGCCTGATTGCTCATGATCCATGTGTTGGGAAGGGTGTCTGTTGAAAAATCGCTGCTGAAGTCAGTGTTTTGATACGGGATACACTGGTCTTCGCGTGAGTCTGGAACACCGTCACCGTTGCTGTCTTGTGCATCGGCGATATTGGGTAACAGAAGAATCAACAAACTGGATTGCAGTAGAGAAATACGAAGCATTCCATCTCCTTGAAAAATTGTAAAAATCTATAGTTCATTATCTACAATTCGTCAGGATGTCATGGCTTTTTCATCAGATAACCTACGAAAAATAGGCAATCTGTTTACGTTTCTGAAAACCAGCTAAAGTCTTCTTGCTTCGCTTCTAGAGCATGAACTGTATCGAGCAGCGTGTCCATCGGATCTTTTGGATTAAAGTCCAGTTCTGCCTTGGCTTTACTGGCGTCCGCATACCAAAAATAGCTTGCGATCTCGACGTCTGATTTATCAAGATGGATACCCACCTTCTTCATTTTTGGAAACCACGAGAGCGCTTTTCTAGTGAAAGAGGGCATTGCCATCATCGGTGCGGGTTTGTCTGAGAGCCTCGCGATGCGAGAGTAGTAGTCCATGAATGTCAGATTGGCACCATTCAGTAAATAGCGTTCTCCGATTCGCCCCTTCTCTAGAGCATTGACAGTTGTGGTCGCAACGTCCTCCACGTCAACAAATGCAACGCCACCACATGGTGCAAGTGGGATTTTGTCATCTAGGAAGAGTTCGACAGATTTTGTTGACTCACCACCTTTGCCTGAACCCAACAACAGGGAGGGATTGAGACAGATGAGCGGCAGTCCCTTTTGCGCATATTCGAGAGCTGTTTGTTCCGCAAAGTACTTACTTCTGTAGTATCCCCATTGTGTGATCGTAGAGAATGGAGACTCCGCTGTTTCATCAGGAATGGTGTCGGGATCGTCTGAGACTGCGATTGTTCCAGATGTCGACAGATAGACGACTCTTTCCACTGCCAGGTCCATACAAACACTGCAGACATTTTCTGTGCCGGTTACATGAATCTTCCAAACGCGTTCGGCATCTTCAGGACGATGGGAGACCATTCCGGCGGAATGAATGACGTGCGTGGCACCAGTCGACTCTATGGCTTGGACGATAGACTCTCTGTCTAGTACATCACAATAGATCATCGATGATCCTTCCAATGGCTTCCTAGATGTGCCGACGTGTTCAATGTTTCGATTGGCAAGCTCGGTCAACAAGGCTTGTCCAAGATATCCAGATGCTCCGATGACCAAAATCTTAGGGGTGCGTTCTGCAGGCAGGTTGGTACTCATGCTGTTGGCTCCTTGAGATTGAAAATATTTTGGAATTCTGGAAGACCCATTGGATTGTTGGATTTAATTGTTCCTTTCATGAATTCTGGTATACCGGGGGTAAACCCATCAAAGACAATCTTTCGTAAGAATACGTCGGAGGTGATGATGGCAATGTCAGCATCATGCTTTCCTTTGCGAACGGTCAGTTCTTTATCAGTCACTTCAAGCGTATATCTAGGTCCACCTTTACCATTCAAGACCAGCGCCCATTTGGATGACTTCTTGATACGTTCCGGAGAATACCGACGTTGCAACTCCTCGAGTATTTCTTGTGTAATGGATTTTTCTTCAATGACCTCTACATCAGCCGGTGGAAAGAGTTCCAGTCGTACTTTGTTCACGAGAGCCTCGTCGACGAGGAGTACTTGGTCCTTTTGAAGCGCGGCGACACATTCCCGAGCCAATCTGGTGATGACCCGAGACTTTTGCGGAACGTTGAGTCCATCCAGCCACGGGGAAATCTTACGCACCTCGATCGGTGCGCCAATTCGCACTCTGAGGTCTCTCTTTTGTGGGACGACCGCTCCCTTCGGCATTGCTTCAAATGTCCCACCCAGATGCATTGGCAACACATCGACCATTGTTTCCAGCGACAATTGACCCATCAGAGGTTTGAACTCACTTAAGATTCCGTCTTGACGTCTTGTACCTTCGGGGAACAGTAGAACGACATGTCCTTTATCTACAATATCTTTGGCCTGCTGTAGACTGGCAGAGTACCCTCGTTGACGGTCAATTGGTTTGAGGTTTGTGAGCTGTTCGAAGTAGGCAACCGCCCATGGATTGCCTTCAAAGAAGTAGTCTTTGGCTGCTAGGGCAACCAACTTGTGTCCATACGGTCCGAGAGCGTATTTAACCAGTCCCATATCCAAGTGAGAGCAGTGATTGGAGACCACGATGAGCTGTCTGTTTTGCGGAATATGGTCTCGACCAATGACTTCTGTACGCAAACCACTTCCGTATAACGTACGTTGAGCCCAGCCGAGTGCCCGTTTCATTGGTACCGCAAATGGTTCAGGGATGGTGCGCTTTTCTTGAGTGGTTGCCGTTTTCTCAATGGTCTGTTGACCAACCAATTGTACGATGTCTCCAACGGTTTCACATTTTGCGACATCATCAGGATCTGGCGAACCGATTTTTGGTAGGTTTGACAGAGCAGCGGCAAGCTCTACCGCCATCAG
>CALDQI010000161.1:0-7055 GCA_937911635.1 uncultured Pseudomonadota bacterium
CTCGGTCTGAGTTGTCTTATCTTCCCGAGGATATAGATCGATTGTACAATTTAACTCAGCTGGTTCTCAGGAAGAATCGCTTGAAACGATTGCCCGATGCCATTTGTAAATTGAGTCGTCTAGAAGTCTTGGATGTACGAGACAATCGACTGACTGAATTGCCTGAAGATATAGGGCGTTTAACCAGAATCCGTCATTTACGTATCCAGAAGAATAGACTTAAAACTCTACCGGATAGTGTCGAAAATCTGTCCGTGACGGAGATTTCATTGTCTGAAAATAGAGTGGACTCTCTGCCTGAAGCTATGATGGGCATGGAGACATTGACCACATTGATTCTGAACAAAAATAGATTGAACAAACTCTCTCAGGCAGACTTGGAACGTTTGTGTACCGTGATTGTTGGGATCCCCAATTTACGAGAGTTGCATCTAGGGCGAAATCAGCTGACAACATTACCAGATATATTGAGTGAGTTGACGATTGCATCACTGTGGTTGACTGGAAACCCAATGCGTGTTTTACCAAATGCGGTGGTGGATATGACCGATCTAGAATGTCTTGATATCAGTCGTATGCAACTCAACAAATTGCCATCCAAACCTATTTTTGAGAAGGTGACGACGCTCAATGTAAGTCACAATCGTTTGAAATCCATCGACAAAGACTGGTTGGAGTTGCCATCATTAGAAGTGTTGAATTTGGCCAACAATACTTTGACAAGATTGTCTTGGGGCGAAGTGGGGTTGCCATCTCTACGAGTGTTGGACTTATACAACAATCACTTCCAAGATTGGGCATTGTTGTCTATTTCAGCACCACGTTTAGAGGCTGTGTTTCTAGATAACAATCGACTGACGAAAGTTCCAAAGTCCGTAGAGTGTTTACCTGCACTGAAGATATTGCGGCTGTCAAAAAATGAAATAACAGAGGTGTCAGATTGTATTGATGGTTGCCGTGTACTTGAAGAACTGGACTTATCCCACAATAAGTTGCGAAAGCTCACACCCGCTATTGGAGATATCCACGCACTCCGAGTATTGAAACTGTCTCACAATACATCGCTGCGTTCTTTGAAAGGATGTTTGACCCAACTGTACAATTTGCACACCCTGGACATTGATCACACAGATATTCGTTTCATTCCAAACGCTATTAAACAGTGTGCATCATTAAAGCATTTGAATGCGACGCACTCATCAGTTCGAAGTATATCCAACGTTCTTGATCACACTCCAAATTTGAGAACGTTTAAATTTGGAAACAGTGGACTACAATCATGTCCAGAATCTTTATCAGAGTGTCGTAGACTGCGAACTTTAGATGTCGAGTTTACTCCAGTATCGTCATTGCCCGTAGATATCGGTCAGCTTACTCAACTAAAGACATTAGAGATAACTGGCTCAGGTATCTCCTCTCTACCTGAAGGGTTGTCACAGTGTACGTCGTTGCAACAATTCAACGCTGTCGGATGTAGAATCCCCAATTTACCGGTGGATTTTGGTCAGTGCTCACGGATGACGCAAATGGATTTGTCCAATACGGGGTTGTCTTATTTACCTGATTCCATCGCTCTGATGACAAGACTGCAACGATTGCATATCAACAAATGTGAGCTTGAAAGATTGCCTGATGGAATGTCCAACTGTAAATCGTTAGAGCTGTTGGATGTTAGCGACAATCAAATTGTAGAGTTGCCGAAATCGATGGGGTTGTTGACTCGATTGTCCAGTTTGTATATTTCTTCCAATGAACTGCAAGTCATTCCAGAAGGATTGAGCTCGATGACATCGTTGACAGAGTTGGATTTGTCGGGGAATGAACTTGTACTGGGGCTGGGTTTGATTGGAAAACTATCCTCACTTCAAAAACTCAATCTATCAGGCTGTGCATTAACAACATTGCCTAGACAGGTAAGCAGCTTGACCAATCTTGAGGAATTGATTCTACGACACAACAAACTGAAGAGGGTGCCATTTACTGTATCGAAGCTGTCTACATTGAAGACCTTAGACATATCGAACAATAGTATTGATAGGATGCATTTTGGTGAGGATGTTCCGACCGCATTGGAAAGCATTTTCTTGCAAAATAACAATCTGCGAGAGCTCTCATCGGATTTATTAACCTTGCCCAATCTTAGAGAACTCAATTGTGATGAAAATCCCATAGAGCACATCCCAGAAGAATGGTTTTACACACCTCGTAAACTGTCTGTACAGTTAACTTCCCACAAAGACATTACGGACTTTGATGTTCGAGCCGTCAATCAAGGGAAAGTAGATTTTGTCATCTTAGATTCAAATACAGGATCGGACTGGGGTGACGGCATTCCATTTTGAAGTCATTATCAGTCAGGTATTGTCGTTTCGACAACGCGTTCTCCCCAATTGTCGTCGACGAGTATCCAGCGCTTGCGTTCTCGCCATCCACTATTGTAGGGTGCCATCTCAGCAAGCATGAGAAATCCACGAGAAGCTGAAGTGTCCATGATTTCAACAGTGGTGAGAGCATGTTCAGATTCTATTGGTGCTAGCCAGTTGGGATGCTCTCGAATGACCCAGCGATGTGCAGCCCCAAAAAAGAATTGAATAAAGTCCTTTCGACGGATCCATTGACCAATGGGTTGTGATGCATGTACGTGTCCATAGACAGTGGGCTCCGGAAGGATACAAGGTGCACCCCATTCTGAAAAAAGCAGTCCACAATGCCAAATTCTGGCACGTGTAGGCATCGTCATACCATCTTCGGTTAGCTTGGCACTCGTCGCAGGGTGGCTACTTAATTGCAATTGTTTGTTGTGAAAATGGGCCCATTTTTTGTACAGCGAGTCTCTTTGATCTGCACCCACCCAATCTGTCCATTTTCCGGTTGCCTTGTGTTGAAGGTAAAACTTGACCGTCATTTCCCAATGCTCGAGTGTGCCATTTTTTTCTAGAATAAAGTCTATTGCGCCGATGCTGCGTTTATTTTCTTGAATCTGTACATCGTGCCATCTGACACGCCAAGGAGATCCCCACTGTAAATAATAATGCAACAGATCTTCAGCATACAGACCCAGTTTGCGTTGTCTATGCGGATTTTGTACCCAAGACTGTAAGTTGCTCGGGTACTTTGCATCGCGCTGAATCCAATTCCAGGCCTCTGGAAGCAGAGACTCCTTTTCACTAGAATTGAGACCAACGACTGAATCTTCGATGATGTGTGGAGTGGTCAGAAGCCACCATAGATCACGGTGGGCTTGAGTTGGTAGGGTCCAAATATTCATATTGTTTTCTATTGGAATTTCAGCCGATATGCACTACAATTCAGTTAACAAAGGAGTAATGATGAAAAAAATGCTTGTTATATCAGCGATTGTATTGGGAGCCTGTACACCCACGGAGCAAACAAAACTGGAAAGCAATGATACCGGAATTTTGGATACAGGGAGTCCCATCGATACGGATGATACCGAAGGTACTGAGGATACTGAGGATACTCAGGATACCGAAGATACCCAGGATACCCAAGACACCCAGGATACGGAGGAACCTCGAGTTGTCGCTCAAGAAGGTACGTGGGAGGTTCGCAATGTTCAGTTGATTTCCGACGTGTGCAATTTGGGGGACTATGAGGATGTGACCAGTTTTGTACCGGCGGAGTTTGAAATCAGCAATGCTGATGAGACTGGATTTAATTTGGATCCAGAAACACGATGTGACGTCGACGATACCTACCAAGTTTCTTGTGGTGGACAAACGATTACTCAAAATGTACTCTGGGGCTGTGACTTTATCATTACCAATCGATTTATGGGAGAGCTTGAAGCGTCCAATGATATCTCAGTGGATTTCAATATTGAGATAGAATCGGATGGTCTTGGGTGTGAACTGGTGGAACTTGGTATTACCGGAAGTTTCCCCTGTGATATTGTATTGTACGCGAACGCACAGCCAAAGTAGGGCTTGTTTTGTCTTGAACCGTGCCGCTTGAGTCTAGTCAGACGATTGTCATTTGCATACCCCGATCTACAGATGCTGCAACCATAGCACACCTAGAATGAATGTGTTCTAGGTGGACTCACGGTGGTATCAAGAGTTGTATACAGGTTCCATTACAGACGATAACTTTGATACATTATTCGCCGATCAAGTCGTTGTATTCAGCTTCGGTATAAACAGTGGCGCCTAATTGTTGAGCCTCTGCAATTTTTCCTGAAGATGCCTTCTTACCCGTGACTAAGATATTCAACTTGGAGGACACACTTCCAATAACGATGGCTCCCATCGCTCGAGCAGCGACTTCCATATTGTCTCTATTTTGATCCATCTTTCCTGTAAATAGAATTTTCTTTCCTGCAATGGGGCTCTCAATGCTTTCAAATTCATTGGTGAGAGGGGTGACATTGAGTTTGAAACCAAGACCTTTGATGTGGGTAATGGTTGACCACTGTTCTTTCAACGCCGTCGATATTGAACTGCTGGTCTTGTCACCGAATCCATCGACAGCATTGATGTCATCTTTGGTTAATCCTTGTAATGTGTCAAAGGGGTGCTCGGAAAGAAGTTTTCTAGCAGATCCGATCGCTAGATCTTCAATTCCAAATGCCGCCAGAAATCGCGCGTCTTCGATTTTTGATGACATACCATTTTTCAGAGCGTTCTCCAGATTCTGTGCTTGTTTGTCACCAAACTCCATGTCTAAGAAATCCTGCTTTTTGAGTGCAAAGACACTTTCAATGGACGCATATCCATTGGAAACGAGCTTCTCCAGCGTTTTTGCTCCAAACCCTTTTGCACTTTCGATGGTTTTGAAGAAGTAAAAGAGACCAGTCTGGGCTTGTTTGGGACAACTGTCGGTGTTACTGCAGTAAATGTTGTCTTTTCGCCATTCGATATCAGCATCGCAAACCGGACAAGCATCTGGAATTAAAACTTTCGCGGTTTTGGTGACGGACTTCAGTTTTGGGATGACCCCACCAGATCGAATGATTTTGACTTTTGAACCGTTACCCAGTTTGAGCTTTTTGACATGTCCAGCGTTGTGAGCGGTCACGTTGCTGATGTTTGCACCGTCTACCTCTACGGTTTGTAATCGCAATACGGGGGTGATTTTTCCCGTTCTACCCGTTTGCCAACCAATATCGAGAACCTTGGTCTCTTTGACCTCTCCTTCAGACTTGATGGCGGTTTGCCATTTGTGGTGATGGTTCGTAGCACCCATATGCTTTTTGACTTTGGCATTGGTGACTTCGGCAACCATACCATCCAGAGGATAATCGACTTTACTTGCGAGGTTCTGAGTGATTTCAGCGACCTTTGCTACGAGATCTTTCCCACTTCCAGTCCACGTTGGTAGCGTTGCATACCGTACAAAGTGGATTTTTCCCGCTTTTAAGGTTTTCTCCACTATCGGACGAATGGTATCTGCATTGACAGCGCCCACCACGACATTTCTGGGATGGGCAAATTCATCATCCAAGTACTGGTCAAAGTAGCTTTTGCTCATGACGATTTCACCAACGCCATCTTTTTTACCGTCGATGGGAACGACTCCCAAATCGAAAATGTGGGTCACAACATTTCCGACACGGCCATTTCCACGCGTTGCAAGAACCCCTTTTTTGTATTTTCCAGCCATGCCGTCCAGTTTTGGGGTCACTTTAAATTTGACAGTTTTGACACCGATTTCTTTGGCTTCCTTTTCGACTCTGTCCACAAAAGCTTGTAGCTGATCCGCGTTCCAAGTTTTGGACGTTGAGAGCATAGGTTCTGTATGAGTGTACTTTTCACCGTCGACAACAGAGGCGCCTACGTCATCAAAGTATGGATTGTTTGCGTCCCATCGCTGTAACTCTTTGCGCAGTTCATCGTATTCTTCATCAGAGATGAGAGGCTTGCTCGTTCTATAGTATGCGTGGTCATATTTTTTTAGGTCTACAACGCGTTTTTTGATTTGTTTTTCTGTCGCCATGATGTCCTCCGTAAGTGACATACAATTATACTCTACGTACCTTTATTGTGCTTTCTATTTGGTCATAAAAAGACCGATCTATTGTAGTTGAGTCATCCACTTCGACCGTAGATGATCGTACATGGGGGTATTTTTGAAGAGAGCTTGCTGATAGATGGTCTCCAATAGGTGCGCGTGTTCCTTAGAAGAGCTCCTTTTGGTACAGATGTCGATGAGAACAGGGAACCAATTTTCTTCTCTCATGAGGTCGATTTTGATGGTTTGTCGATGAACGATGGGTTGAAAGAGTTTAAAGAGTTTCATTGGTTGCGCGAACAGCCATTCAAAAAGATGTTGCCAAACGGGAGCCGGAATGAGTGAATCACCAGTACTGGCATGTTCAATCGATCGAAGCTTTGAAAAGAGCTGTTGCAACATCTGCATTGTAGAATAGACTTTGAGTGCTTCAATACAGGTCATCGCCATTTGATCCGTTTCATGGGTATCCAAATGGTGTATGCATACACTCCAATGCTCGGCAATCCAGTCGACGTCCTGTCTTTCAATCGCCACACTCAGCAGAAGTTTCCATCGACTGACCGGTTCAAGACCCGTAATCTCAATGAGACTGTTGCAGTTGAGCAACGGCTGTAAAGATAAAACATTGCTGTTTTCCACGTGTATTTCTTTTAATCGAGCCTTCGGTACCCCTCCAACTACTTTTGAAATGTCGATGGGTTGAGGTAAATGTGTGCAATAGAGATGACGAATGCTGGCTCTGGTCCTAGGATGTAGGAGCGGCAATCGTTCTAGAGCGGGACAATGACTGATGTTGAATAGTTTAAGCCGAGGGTGGAGGTATATACAGTCCAATCGTCTCAGGCCGCTGCAATGTGACAGACCCAACTCTTCTAAATATTCGAGTTGATCTTCTTTTAAATAACATGTAATTTTTGTACCACGACCTAGATCATCACCTGAATCATCTTTTTTAACAGTAAATGAACCACCTGCACTAGATTCCCATACATATTGTATATCATCATTATGTTTAGAAGTAACTATTACACGATCTGCTGCTAAATATGCCGAATAAAATCCAACACCAAACTGACCAATCA
>CALDQI010000162.1:0-3168 GCA_937911635.1 uncultured Pseudomonadota bacterium
ATACTTTCTCTGGGACAGCCTACCAGTATCTCGTGCCCATTCCCTGGCTAGAACATGTTCAGCTTGCCTTTATCGGGGGTGGAATGCTCATATTTTCGCTGCTTTGGATCATTCTTGCCCAAGTCCATATGGGCAATTCGTGGCGCATTGGATTTGATCAAGAAAAGAAAACAGAGTTCATTCAAACAGGTCTCTTTCGTATCTCACGAAATCCCATGTTTCTCGGTGTTCGTATCAACCTGCTGGGCTTCTTCTTGATCTTACCAAATGCTGCAACACTCGTTGTCTTTGTGCTTGGAGATGCCCTCCTCCAAATTCAAGTGCGCTTGGAGGAAGACTACCTGGCCAAGCAACACGGTGTATTGTACGAGGAATACAAGCAAAAAACAGCCCGATGGCTTCTGTTCAAAAAACAAAACATGAAAGAAAGGGATAGGTAACGCGACCCTGTGGATGGCCATCACCACAAATATGATCGCATCATTATTCGTCATTTTCAATGGATGGAAGCTCATGATTATTATCAAAGTAATACTCATCATTGTTGCGATCCTTTTTACGTTCGCTACCATCTGGCGTTATGCAAGCCGTCGCTGGTCTCTCCCTTGCCCTGCGTGGTTGGCATGGAGCCTGGAAAGTCGTTTACTGCGATGGTTTTTGCACACCGAGAGAACCCTTTCTCGTATAGGTATGCAAGCAGGGCAGCAAGTCCTGGAAGTAGGCCCTGGTCCAGGGCGCCTTCTCATCCCAGCGGCCAAAAAAGTCTTACCTGACGGTGAAGTGTCCGGTCTTGATATCCAAGAGGAAATGATTGAGGAGCTTATGTCCGAAGCAAAGAAGGCTAACGTTCATAATCTCCAGGGAATCGTTGGGGATGCACGAACAAGCCTCTTTGAACCGGAAAGCTTCGATCTCATCTACGTCGCCTTGACCCTTGGCGAAATACCAAATCGCCAATCCGCCCTGCAATCCTGTTATGAGGCGCTGAAGCCCGGCGGTGTTCTGTCGATCACAGAGTTTTTTCTCGATCCTCATTTCACCTCAAAGCGCCAGGCCAAGCGTTTGGCTGAAGTTGTTGGTTTTAAACACGAGAAAACATTCGGGCAATGGTGGAGTTTCACCTCTAATTTCAAAAAAGAGGGATAGAGCATGGCCTGGCTTGAGAGCTCTGCATCGAATCCAGAAAGAGCTGTCTGCTGATCCTTTTCGAGCATGTATGCCTCGGTCTCTGGATGGATCATCATGGTTGCTGTCTTCACAACTCGCTTGATCTGTTTGTCGAGTCTTTTGCGGCTGATGGATTCTTCAATAACCTCTTGGGTCAGAAGATCAGGTCCAAACGTGTTGACGAGCCTTGCTCTTTTGGCAGCTCTTCTTTCCGCTGTCGTTGCCTCATGTTGTCATTCGATCTTCTTTGGGACTTGAAGGGGCATAATTCCTGCCTTGGTTATGGCTATAGCCCTTCCTTTCTCTGTTCTTTCTTCTTCTTGCTCAGACAGATGGAAAACTTCAAGGGGATCTCCAGGCACAAACCCGAAATCGATCGAATCCAAATTGCTCGAATGCCCTTTATATTCTTTAAGAGTCGTGGGTGATACACCCAGGGCAATCGCAAAGTACTCATAGCGAAAACAGTAGCTTAAGAAGGTAGTCATGATCCCAGCCTGCGACCTTTCTCTTGCTTTTGATCCCAGCTTTGATACTTTTGTCTTGCTTCAACAAATTCAACGCCATCTTTCTCAACATTGCCATGTTCTCGGCTCCGTAGCCTTCTCGAACTCTTGATTCATCTTCTCGAAAACCAACATCCAAAACCCAGTGAAGGCTGTTTTCCTCAGGTTATATACTTAGTTATAATGACTAACTGTGTATTTGGATGTTGTGTTTGATAATTATTGCACTAGAATAATTATCACACTTGATAGTTTTTAAATTCGATTTTTAGTGACATCTCAGACCTCCGAACACATCATCGCTTTGTTTCATTGTTCCGACGATATCACCCTTCACCATCAATAGTATTCTTGATATAAAGTTACTGCTCTCGAAGATTTGTCGCTCGCTCAACCTAGCAAACCATTCATATTGTGATCGTGTTAGAATTTCTTCGGCGGGTATGTATAGTGAGTATGCCATCTCCGACAACTGTAAAAACTTGTCCGAGAACAATTGCTCGATTGTGATTAATTTCCCCTCCGGGTCACGAGTACCTATGAAGTCACCTGTTACTACCTTTAAATTCCCCTTGATGTGACAGTCCATCAACAACTGTGTCATCTTACCGACAACAGCATGTTCGGACGTGTAGTCCTGTGATAAAACGACTTCGAGTTCACCCACCAATCGCTCCAAAGGCTTCGAATATCGTTTACCACCCATAAATTTAACTGACGGTAACATACGCTCGTAGTCTGCTGTCACGGTTTCGTTTTTGTACTCGCCACAAAACATATCTTTTTCAGCCAAGGATCGATTGTATATTGGGTAGATATTTTTGAACATTAAGGTTGATGTCGGCACTGTCATACCGCCGTATTGATGTATCAATTTTAACATGGCCAATTCGCGATAATGTGATTTTATTGGTTCCGGCATATCATCCAACTCCAAATTCCAATCAAACAATAATCGTGAAAAACTATCGTCGGTGATCAAACATACGTTGAACGAATCGCCACAGTGATGTACTATGCTTTCGATACACAACTCTAAATAGGATTGGTTTAAATCCATGGTCGTGCGGTCTCGGAAACTGGAGCCGTTGCGTTGATTTCTATTGTATTTGTTATGCAACCAAAGGTACGGCTTCTTATTTTTTTTAGTGGACTTGACTTTAACAGACCCTCTTACATCACTATCGTCCTGATTTAGAATATATTGTGATATCAGTTCGTCGTTACGTTTCTCGTCCGCATGAGTTTCTTTAACTTTGTATTTGTCGTATAGAACACCCAACGTAGTTAATACTATAAAACCGACAATTAATCGATAATTTGCCATTGATATACTATCACAATAAAATTATTTGTCTGATAAAAGTCGCAATTTAGTCCATATTTTATCCTGTGTTTGTCTAATCTTTTCATCCTGTGAAATTAAATGAAAAGCACGCTCAGTATTTATTTTATCCTCGGTTTTTTGACGTTGTCTCATAAATTGACGCGATTG
>CALDQI010000163.1:0-3888 GCA_937911635.1 uncultured Pseudomonadota bacterium
TGAGACCAAAATATCGGAGTCTCATACACTTGATAGCAATAGAGCATCCAAGCACCCACCGCTGAACACAGTATAGACAAGGCTTGCCCCTTCTCTTTCCAAGTCCAACCTACCATTAAGACCATTGGAACCATATATAGCGGCGCTTCGAAGCGGACAGAGAATGCCAGTGCACTCCACAAACCATACATCCAAGCTCGACGATCCGCCAATGACTGAAAAGCCAGTACCACATACAATGTGTACAGAGGTTCGCGAAGAGAAGACGAGGAGTAAAGGGAAAACTCTGGCTGCACCATCAATCCAATGAGTACCATCATAGCCGCATTCGAGGTGCTCCAATCTTTTGCACAGCGACCAACTAGATACAGGGTTCCCATTCCTGAAAGTACACTGACACCAATTCCAGCCCAGATAGAACTTCGGACCAGTGCGTACAGTACCGCCCCTACAAAATAGTAGCCAGGCATATGGTTCATATCATAATGCGTGAATCCACTCTCCCAGACACCATAGATCATGGCCAAGTTGCCATAATCACTCTCCTCCCAGCCATAATACGTTTGCACAAAGAATAGCCGAACGAACAATGCCAAAATCATCAGAACAAGTAACTGTAATTGAGAACGTTCCATACTTCAGAATAACACGTCCAAGATCGCCAATCCGTTGCCAATCGATTACAAATAGAGAACTCTAATGGAGGACGCAATGAATGCATTTCAAACGGGACGGGCAACTGCTGAAGATGGCGTCTTTTTACATTGGGAAATGCACGGAGATGGGATTCCACTGATCTGTTCAAATGGTGTTGGTGTCAGTACATTCTTCTGGAAGTATATCGTAGAGCAATACTCAACAGACTTTGCTGTAGTCTTATGGGACTGTAGAGGACACGGCCAAAGTGACCGGAATCTAGATCCACACAAAGCGGATATGAGCATCGAAAGGCACGCCAAAGACTTACAACATGTTCTGTCAGATGCCTTTCCAGAATATGATGGACCAGTATTGCTCATTGGACACTCTATGGGATGCCAGGTCAACTTAGAAGCCTACCGTTCTTTACAGAATAGAGTTCTCGCCATCTTTCATTTGTTGGGCACAGCTGGAAATGCCCTGAGCACATTCGGCGGAGTGGACTTCGCACCATATGTTTTTCGGGCTGTACGTCGAATCACATTCAAATTAGAAGATAAAGCGAATCACATAGCCAGACCGTTACTACTAAGTCGAATATCTTGGCCATTTGCAAATAAGTTGGCACTTGTCGACCCATTATATACCAAATATGAAGATTTTCGACCCTATGTGGAGCATCTTGCTACACTGGACATGCGTCTGTTCATGCGTGCCATATGGGGTTGTCAAGAGCACTCGGCTTGGGACCTGCTTCCAAACATTCATTGTCCTGTATTGGTCATCGCGGCGGAACGCGATGGCTTTACCCCCATCTCTTGTGCGCAAAAAATTGCCAATCAAATTCCAAATGCCTCCTTGGTCGTTCTGGCAGATGGTTCACACGCTGCATTGATTGAACAACCTGAAGTCATCAACTACCAAATTAATAAAGTATTGCGACAAATCGATTTGTTATAAATTGATGAGTACCAACAGAACGATACAGGATCATCAAAGAATTCCTTTGCCTGATCAGGTGTTAACTGAAACAGTTGAGAGAGGTGTGTGCGTAGTTGAACTTGATAGTACTACTTACTTGACCAGAAATCTTCTGATATACGAAATACCATTTTCAGCAGCTAAATTTATTGCGTTGGATATGCCTCACACTCCAATGCTCAAATAACGAATCCCAAACGTCATACTCAAATGTGCTCCAATCGATCTCGGAAAATTCAATCGCGAGTCCCATTTTTGACAAACATTCCTCGACTTCTATGTGCCAATTAAATCCATCTTTATATAAGATATAGCCAATGTGTCGAGCGTGTTGCATGTGCTCGCGGGCAATATCGAACACCACTGCTCACCTTATTTACGACCACGCTTTTTGTTGTATCGTCTGCGATTGTTTGAAGTCTTCGTGTGCTCAGGCACCTCAAATTCTTCCCACCAATTTCGTACGGCATTGTTCAATAGAGGCCAACGACAGCGTCTTAAATCTCTTAGAGCCAGCTTGTGAGCCAACTTTCGAGCCTTCATTCGAACCAACACGTCTGCTTGAGTTGCCCAGCGGAATTCCAATCCGGCTTTGTCATCGGCCAACCATTCAGCAAGCTCGGAACCATCAGACTGATCACACACCCGTTCTACCAGCTCTACCGCTTCGTCATCTGCGTCATCAGACAGCACATATACACACTCAGAAGGGTAGTGACTATTGGACAAGTGGCCACGCAGACGATGTAATCTCATCAAATCTGATACTTCAGCCTTCTCTACAATAATCATTGTACTGTTGCCCACTGTTGGGGTATCTTCAATAATTGTTGTGCACAACAATACGTCAATACGCTTGTTTTGATACGCCTCAAAGACCTTCAAGCGTTCCTCTGTACGCATCGATGAACAGTAGACCGCCATTCGAACATCGGGTAAATACCGACCCTGAATCGCACTTGCCATCTGCAATGCCTGCTTAACATCAATGCTATCTTTACCATTCACAACAGGCCAAACAATCATACCTTGACGACCTTGATTAACCAAATCGAGAAGTTTTCCATAGACAGGTTCTCGTTCTTCGGCTTTTACACATCGAGTATTTGGTAGGACTCGATTGTCTACAGAGATTGTCGACAAGGCAAAGTCTGCATAGACAGTTTCCAAGATGTGTATTGGTTGCGGAGTCGGAGTGAACACAAGCAAATCCGGCGAAGGTGAACGCTTAATGAATCCGTATGGAATATTAGACCCAAAGTTGTGGTTCTCTTCTACGATGACAAGCCGAATGTTTCCAAGAGACTGCAATCTTGTTTTGAGAATCTCGCTGGTCACAACAACCATACCCCCATCCGATTCTAGAATGCTGTACTCCGCTTTACTTGGCTTGTGCGTAAGAAGCTTACATTGTATGCCCAGCATTTTAAAGGCACCCTCGACAAATCCAAATCGACGTTCTGCACTGAGTTCATCATCACAGAGGTACACGACCAATGGTTTTTTCGGTGATTTCCCCTTCGATGGTTTTCGCAAATCGAACAAAGATAGGGCTGCGAATAGTGCGACCATAGGTTTTCCAGAGCCAACATCTCCTTGCAACAAGCGCCTCATGGGTTCTGAAGACAACATCTCCCGACGGATATCGGACAACACAACTTCTTGCTCATCAGACAGTTGAATATTCTGTATCCAAGAGTATTGAGCCAAACTTTTGTGATGTATGACATTTGCAACACCATTTGAAGCAACAAACTTCGAATTGAGTCGCTTTCCAACATGATACAGGAACACCTCTTCAAAAGCCAGTCTTGAACGACCTTTGTAGTTTTGGTTCGATGGAAAATGTGCCTCGCGAAGGGCATCTTCCAAAGATAAAATGTCAGAAACCTCAACTATATCTTTTGGCAGTGAGTCTTGTACAGTGCCCAACGTCTGAATCAAATAGGCAATTAAATTGCGTACCTCTTGATTCGATATTCCGTCTAAGTCATACTTGGGCAACAATCCTGACCCACGTCCATCAAGACCTATGGGTTCTGGATTCCGCATTTCCAATCCATCCTCGATATCGACATGTCCAACCAATCCAATAGTCGCACCCACACTCCATCGTTCCCATCCTCTAGGAGCGTTACCAGCCCAAGAACAAGACATTTCAACCGCGTCTTTTCCTTCTAGTACAATCGTCCAACGTTTCAAGACTGGATCGATTTCAATAAACTTTTGAACAATCTTCCCACGCAAGGTGGTTGTGCCTTCGACAAT
>CALDQI010000164.1:0-2348 GCA_937911635.1 uncultured Pseudomonadota bacterium
CGGAAATGGAGGCGCCATCTGTATCTAGGGCTGTGACAGTACAAGTTACTGTCTCCTGAGGTGGTGCGATGGCAGTATCGACCATCCATTCTGAGCTGCTGCTCAGAATGGTTCCATCACTCAGCGTCCATACAAACTGATAAGAAGGAATTCCATCATTTAGGTCCTGTGCCTCTGCTTCACAACTGAGGTTGCCTCCGGCAAAAGCATTGCCTGTTATACTCGGCGGCATACTCCAGTACGGAGGGGTATTTATTACAGTCGTAGAGGTCGTTGCAGAGACGCTAGCCCCAGATGCATCTGTCGCGAGGAGTGTACAGTCGATTGTGTCTTCAGGCTGAACCTGAGTAGGACTGAACTGCAAGGTGGACTCCGATCCCAGAACCGACCCGCCCATCGTCCATTGATAGTTGTGGGTAATCTCTTGATTGTCGATGTCACTTACTGAACCAACACAGTCTACGAGTGAATCCGCCTCGACGTTTGAGGAAGGGACAATAATTAAGGAGTCAATCGAAGGAGGGGTGTTTTGTATGATGGTTTCCACTGTCAATGCATTTCCGACGTCTTCTGAATCGGAGATTGTCGCTTCACACCGAACTGTTTGACCAACGTAGAATATTTCCGAGATTGAGTCTTCAGTACTCAACAGCTCAGTATTGTCCACAAACCATCGATACTCAAAGGTCACGTCGTCCTCGTCAGGGTCGATGATTGCAGTGGGAACACAGGTTAGGATATCTTGGGTGCTTGGAAGTTCAGGGGTGATCGAAAGATTGGAAAATGTAGGTGGGGTATTGATGATCGCGACTGTGGCTCGTGCTGTTTGGACTCCCTCATAGGAATCGGAAGCAGTGCCGATACAATCTATAACATCTCCCTTTCTGAAAGAGTCTGGTCGTAGGAGAAGAACTGGGTCTGATGAAATGACTCTGTCGTTGTGCAGCCATTCCACTCTTGTAGATGGAGTTTCCAAATCAGGATCGCTCGCAGTCACCACACATTGGACTTCATCTGCAACGTAGGGCATGTCAGGAGAAATTACTACTCTATCGATGCTCGGTGATTGATTGTCGACTACAACGGACGTAGAGTCTACTACACTTTCTGTGCCATCACTGATGTTTACGCTACAGGTGATCTCACTGAGAGGCGATATGAGGGACGGGTTTAACTGTAGGTCTCTGTCCTGCCCCAAGACTTGTCCACTTTGATCTGTCCATTCTATCGATAAACTAAGAGGGTCGTTGTCTTCATCTGTAGCTACAGTATCACATCGTAAAAGAGTCGAGGTAACAACATCCGTTGATGGTGTGATGGATACAGAACTCAGGGATGGTGTATGGTTAATGGAAGGGGGCTTTTCTTCACAGCCAAATGTCAACAGTATGCATCCGACAGAAAATCCTTTGTGGTTGAATGTGTACATTTGGTTCCTCTATCCAAGGAGTGGTGAACAAATTGGTTGATTTTAATGATCTGTATTCATACATAACATCGTGATACATGGATTAACCTTAAAGTACAATTACAAACAACTCCATTATTCAGGGTGACCTTTATGGCTACGAAAACCTCATTGATTGAAGGGGATGTCCCCACCGTTCTTAGGCAGTTTGCAGTTCCAATGGGATTTGGACTGATTTGTATGATTTTGGTGAACGTGATTGACACCTATTGGGTTTCAAAACTTGGGACCGAAGAATTGGCCGCCATGAGTTTGAGCTTTCCCGTAATTGGTTTTGTGACCAATATTTCTTTCGGGTTGATGATTGGGGCGACGACGGCATTGTCCAGAACGATTGGTTCAGGTGACCAAGAGGCTGTCAAGAAGATGACGACCCACGCGATGATACTCGGCTTTGTTGTGGTTGCGATGGTGACAGCACTTGGACTGGGGCTCCAACGGAGTGTGTTTGGCTTGTTGGGAGCTACAGAAGAAATCATGCCGTTGGTTATTGAATACATGAATGTCTGGTTTGTTGGTTCCGTTTTGCTGATCGTTCCATTAATCGGAAATGGTGCGTTGAGAGCCTCAGGGGATTCGAAGACACCGATGTTTATGATGATTGCGGTCGCTATTGTCAATGCGGCACTTGATCCTCTGCTCATATTTGGTGGGTTTGGTATTGAAGGTATGGGCATTAAGGGGGCTGCGTATGCGACGTTGGCTGCTCGTTTCGTTGGGATGTGCATCATATTTGGGACCTTGTTGTTTAGGGATAAATTGATAGACTTGGCTTTGCCGAAGCTTCAAGAGATGAAAGCCTCTTGGAACAGCATCTTATCTGTAGGGATTCCGGCAATTATTAGTAATGTCATGGGACCTCTAGCCACTGCATTACTGA
>CALDQI010000165.1:0-1974 GCA_937911635.1 uncultured Pseudomonadota bacterium
AAAGTGAGCAATTTGGTGAGGGAAACTTCGGAAAACCTCAGATTGACCGAATCAAAATCCAACACTGGATCAATGATGACGGCGTCCAGGGTCTGGGAATCCCAAACAACATAGCTAAGTGTTGATGTGACTGTATCAAAGAAATGTTGGATGTTGAGGGTCATGGGGTTCTCCACGTGTCAATCTGGGCGGCTCTAGATGGACGATTCATAAATAGATGCCAATGCATCCACTCATCACAGTGCCCTACAGCATAACTCGAAAATACGAAATCTTCCCTCCCACCGTTCACTTTGGATATCCTATACACTGTGCTGTCACTCATCACAACAGTTCTGACAATATGGCCCGAAGATCCTTGACCTGAGATCGATCTATGGTTCGCATGTCCAACCAGAGTGCACTCTTTTGAACACGTGCCATCACTGCAGGTGTGCCCATCCTCAGTCGACGAGCCATATCATCTACATCATCGTGCGATATCCGAACAACCCATGTATCTAGTGCCCGATCGGGCAGTGACCCTCCGCCAACTAAAGAAGAACTGGGAACGACTTCAGCAAAATCAAACCCCTCTGCAACTTCGAGCGCGATGAGCCTACACTCTTCTGCACTTCTCTCAAGGTACCTCCAGACTGGAAGCTGCTGACTTCGCCCTTCCATATGGATTTGTAATGTCGCTTCTAGACCGGCTAGAATCATCTTATCCAATCTCAATGCGCGGTAGAGTGGATGTCGTCTACAAGCCTCCACCCACTTTTTGGCCCCCACAATCAGTCCAGCCTGCACACCTCCCAACAGCTTATCCCCACTTGCACAAACGATATCAACACCTTCGGAAATGGCATGGGCAATAGACTCTTCCTTTTCCAGCATCTGTTTCCATGGAACGTTGGGCGCAGTCGACAACAATCCAGACCCCAAATCTTCCACGACCGGTATTTGATGACGCGACGCCAGTGCACACACCTCTGCTCTCGTAGGTCGACTGGTGAAACCAACAATTCTATAATTGGACGTATGCACACGTAAAATTGCGCCGGTATCGGATGACAATACCGATTCTATATCTCGAAGATGCAATCGATTGGTACAACCGACTTCACGCAAAATCGCTCCCCCTTGCTGAATGACATCAGGTACACGAAAACTGCCACCAATCTCAACGAGCTCGCCTCTAGATACCACAACTTCTTTGTGGGCAGCAATGGCGGACAAAATCAGCAACACCGCAGCCGCATTGTTGTTCACCACCAACGCATCCTCCGCACCAGTGATCGTGCAGAGTTTGTGCCGAATACCTTCCAGACGCCCTCCGCGTTTCCCATCCGACAAACGCAGCTCCAAATCGGTATATTGGCTGACTGTCGTCATGTACTCTACGACTTCTCTTGCAAGAGGTGCTCGTCCAAGATTGGTATGCACAACGATGCCCGTTGCATTGATTACTGGACTATATCGAAGGTGCTTATACTCTTCAATGGTGTCGGTCAGGGCGTTATTCCACTCCTCATGAGTCCAAATATGGGTCAAAACACCAGCCGCTATCTGCTCTCGGACCGCGGTTGTGCATACACGAACCATCTCAGTCGCCCAGACGTGAGATACATTCTGTAGCGCAGGAAGTGCGAGCAAGGCATTGACATTGGGAATATCACTGTAATTCATGGCTGGCCTCTACATACAGGAAGAGTGGTCTCATTCAATTTATATCACGGTCCAATCATCTTCTAACCGGATTCCGTACGCAGTGTTCATTCTGTATCTTTTATGGATCTATGGATATAGATCTATGGGTCGTCCAAATCTGTCACTGTTGCACCAAAGAACAACTGAATGAGGGTACCCAAAATTGTCAATCCAACAAACCACTCAATATTTCGAGGTTGATGCATTGCCCAAATGATACACCCAGCTCCAGCCATCGACATCCATACCGGAAGCAACTTTGGGAATATGGGTGTAAACAATATT
>CALDQI010000166.1:0-15064 GCA_937911635.1 uncultured Pseudomonadota bacterium
GTCTTGCAGTGTATCGTTGATGTAGTGAATGACTGTTCCAACGATTGCCATTTCCCAAGCCGCCAAAGCTTGATCTCTATAACCACGAAGAGTATTTAAATCTGCATCGGACAACTCTGTTCCCACTGTGTCAGCAAGAAGCTTTCGGCCTTCCCAGAATGCTGTCCAAGCATCTTTGGTCAAGTCAATCTGTACATTTGAACCTTTGTCTCGTTTACCAGCGTTACGAGAGTGTGCCCAGTTAACCTCTGTTTTAAGGTCAACACTACCGTCACCATCTCGATCCAAGTACGCATTGTCAGCAATCTCTTCGTCCGACCAAGTACCGTAGTCTTGAGCGCCACCGAAGTATCCAAAGCCTTCATCCCACGCGTGTTCCACGCCTGAGTAAGCTTTGTCCTCTGCAGGGATGTGTGATGCCAAAAGTCCTTTTCCATCAACATCGTCATCCAAATAGTCATCAGCACCTTGACTGAATGCAATTGCACCCCACAAGAACTTCTGAAGCAACTGTCCGTAGTCTTTTCCATCAGCTGTAACGTATACTGTACCGCCAGAAACACCGTCAAAGTTTGCAGCTTGCGCATCCAACTCTGCGATCCAAACGCGAACCAAAGATTCAGGAGATGTAACACCATCTTGTGTCCAACCAGCAAAGTCAGTCGACCAATCAACGTGGTCTGTTGCAGAATCATTCCCTGCAATTTTACCAAACAAGTTCTTGCCCGAGGAAACATCTCCGTAGTTCACCTGTAGTGCATCACCTGTAGCAAACTTGTGTGGGACTGCGGAAACATCAATATCTTTGATTGTATCCATATAGAACAGTAGGTCTTCTTCTACTTGACCAGGCACGAATACTTCATTTTGAACTCGTGTCTTCAACTCACCTACGTAAGACTTTACGTCTGCAATAAGAAGATGTCTGAAAACTTGACCAGAGTATGAAACACTCGAGTCACCGTCTGCATTCGTAAAAGCGTACAGGTCTGAGTCGGTGGTCCCAGTATCAGTATCGGTATCGGTATCGGTATCAGTATCGGTGTCAGTGTCTGTATCAGTATCTGCACCAGTATCTGTCACATCAGTATCATCTAGGCCAGTGTCGTCTGATTTATCGCCACAAGCAATAAATCCGGAAAGAATAAGTGTAGTCAGCATAAGGTCTCCAATAGTTTTATGTAACTGAAATTTTAAAATTGAAAATGATTATCAAAATCATACTGATTTTATAATGGTATTGATAATCATTATCAAATTAAATGCATAAAAAACATCGATACTACCTCATCAAAACACCCGACTAAACGAACTTCATTATCGATACAAACGCTAAAACATCTTTCGGAGCGATATTCAGATAGTGCGATCCATTAATATGCAGTATTGTACCTTCTAGTGACACGTAGATTGATGGATGTCAGGATTTCGTAGGTAATGGTGTCTGCCCACACAGCCAACTCCTCTACCGCGATGCACTGCTCACCTTGAGTGCCAAGCAACACAACTTCTTCTCCGTTGAATACCTCATCCCATCCAATATCAATCATAATTTGATCCATACAAATGGCCCCCACGACAGGATATCTCTTTCCGCGAATCAATACCTCAGCTCGGCCCGTCATACGTCTGTGATATCCATCTCCATAACCAACCGGAATTGTCACTATGCGGGTCTGCTTTGATGAATACCATTTTGAACCGTATCCGATCGGTCGATTTGGAGGCAGAACTTTGAAATAGACCACTTTACTCGTCCATCGAAGAACTGGTTTTACGATGATGGTACGTGGAATCGATGTATCAGGGTAGACACCGTACAACAACAGCCCTGTGCGAACCATCTGTTTATGACTTTGCTTCAACTGCAGTGTTGCTCCCGAATTGGCAATGTGAACCATCGGGATATTCAACCCTATCTCTTTGGCTGTTTGCAATACGCCTTCAAATCGCTGCAGTTGCAACTTTGCATGATCCAAATCTGCTGTGTCCGCATTGGCCAGATGACTAAATATCCCTTCGATATTGATGTGGGTACAACTTTTAGCCACGTCGAGCAGTTTGTGTGCGGACCACTCCTGCACACCTATTCTCCCCATTCCGGTATCAATCTTCAAATGAACTTTTGCTGTCTGCTGAAGCCTTTCCGCTGTTCGCTCGATCGCATTCAACTTGTCTATTGAAGATGCTGTCAAAGTAATATCGTGTTCAATATAGAGAGGGATCTGCTCACCCAAAATACCACCCATTACCAAAATGGGTGTCTGAATGCCTTCTTCTCTTAAAAGAATAGCCTCCTCTAAATATGCAACACCAAAATAAGCACACCCTTCTCGCTCCAGCCTCTCCGCAACAGCAACGATTCCGTGTCCATAAGCATCCGCCTTAATGATGGCCATTACATCGCACCCGCAATACATCTTAATCTGTTGATAATTGCGTACCAATTGCTCCAAATCGACGGACACATGAGTCGGTCTCAACGTATGATGGGATATGCGTCTTGGTTGCTCTAAAGCTGCTATTGATTTAGGATTGGACATCGGATCTACATTTTGTGTGCGTCTACAATATAAGTAACGCATCTCAATCTACCTCATCGGACAAATCTATGAATACCCACATCTTTAGACTGCATCCAAATCGTCCTCTTAGAGAATCGTTGGAGAAGTATTGTGCGTTGCAGACACCAATGGGAGCTGCGATGGTGACTTGTGTGGGGTCATTAACCCAGGCACGTCTTAGAATGGCTGGTGGCAATGAGATCATTGAACGCACTGGTCCGTTTGAAATTATATCACTGGTTGGAACATGGACTCCTGAAGGCGGTCATTGGCACATCTCTCTATCGGATGGAGATGGAAATGTTTGGGGTGGTCATCTGTGCACACACTCCATCATTTACACGACGGCTGAAATCATCATTCTCGATGTTGGACACCATCAACCCATACGTCAATATGATCCAAACACTGGATACGATGAACTGTTCATTCCCGACGCAGAGTAACCATCAACGATCAATTGGACAATCCGACGTAAAACCCCATGTCTCCTTGCTCATCCATATACGGAGACGTTTGTAGCCTCAAATTTGCAAACTGTCTGTTCTTCTGTGGTATCTGTAGTGATACGTCCTTGCCTCGATTTTTCAGGAGTACACCACTACCAACACCCACTGTGGCACCCAATAATGCTGCGCCAGATACGACTTGAGAGGAATCAGTAAACAAAAATGCACCCAACGACCCCATCGTTGCACCAGCCAAACCGAGGACCTGTGGGATGGCAGATTGTTCTGACTCCACTCGATTTGAAAGGATTCCATATGTACCAGCCGCTAAAAATACGTCCGAGGCGACCAGTGTTGCCAGCAGTCTTTCTGTATCGGTCATATCAGACTCAACACCAAGCATAACTGGTGTCAGAGCACCATAGTACGCCCCCCATGCAGAGGTTGACCCAAGATATATCGCATCGGCACTGGATACATCAAAATATTGACCAGTTGCCAACAACCCTAGTGATGCAGTGCCCAACCCTGTCTGAACCAACCCGTCTGCCTGTCGACTGGTTAACCATCCATTGTCTTGTGATATCGCCGCGATCGAACCCATGTGCCAGCCGGTCAACCCAAGCCCCACTCCTGTGGTTACCCAATCCGAAGGGGTGAAGTCCATCGTATTGCCGATCGTCGTTCCTCCTAGAGTTGCGACTGTACTCAGTAATGCCGCATTTCTAGACCCATCTTGGGAGTCTCCTTTTGAAAGATTGTTGAATCCGTACCCCAAAAGGTATCCGGATATCGCACCGTATGCGGAAAAGATACTCTGCTCATAAGATACAGGATTGCGGTGGTCGTAGTATAAGGCCCCTGCCATGGCAGCATGAGAGGACAACCGAACCCAACCCTCTGGATATTCAACACCAGTGGCCGGTAAGAGTTCATTCATTGCGATTCCCATTTGACCAGCCCAAACACCGGCAAACAAGACGGAAGTTGGCTCAGGATTCCAAGCATCCATCAATAGATGTGATGTACCGAGTCCCACGACCGAACCGATCGCAGCCATTTGAAGCTTGCGACGCTGATGCACGGCGTATACCTTTTCATGATCTCGATGGGCTTGATTGTACGCTTGATCAGCCGCTTGCATCTCTGGTGAATCCCAATCAGATTCTGAATCTGAATAATAGTCGTCCCAATCGGGATACTGCAAGTTGGATTGATCTGCAAATATGTCTGTTAAAGCCACAGCTGTTTGAGCACCCAAATAACCAGAGAAATCCACTTCCAAAACATCCGAGAGTGACATGTTTTGGTTCCTTGCCCAGTGACCATAGCCAGTCCCAGCCATCACACCGAGCGTTCTAGATAGAGCGGCGAATTCTTCATCCATATCAAAACCATCCGCAACCATCTGACTGGTTGCCAACCCCCACCCTGTAGAGGACGCCATTAATGCGGCCTGCGCTAGGGTTGGATGGTCTTGATTGGCAATCAGCCAACCACTTGTGGCACCCAGTAGAGCCCCCCCCGTGTACCCTATGGTCTCAGAAGTATCATTCTGACCCCAAACACCGACAGAACCTAGCAATACAGATCCGGTGACCCCCGTTGAGACAGCATAAATTTGATTGGCAAGTTTATTCACGGGAGCAGAGATGATCGGTATCTCTTTGTCAGACAACCACTCTGGATACTGCGCTTGTAAACTGGTGAGGGCTTGTTCACGAAGGGAAACGGGCACCTGATCATCTGCAATGTAGACCAATAACAACTCGGCCATTAGAGAGTTCTGAATCCCTTTTAAAGTCTCGAGAACATGCTGACCGGATCCCTTTACAATGATACGCTCTCCTTTCAAGGAACCAAAAATGTCTGTTTCGCCAAGCGACAGTGTCACATTGGAGGGATGAACCTCTGACACATAGAGAGCCTTTTGGAAAATGGCACGACACTCCAATACCGCTTCTTCTGAAGGAGACTGAGACAGATACTGTGGGAGCGATGTGACGATTGCACGATTCAGTGGACTATCCACATCAGAGTCTAGTACCTCCCACAAAAATGGTAAGGCTTGCGCACTGTGATACTGTGCTAGCTGCTGCACCGCTTGAATTCGGAAGTTTTCGGCTTGTCTAGAGTCAACAAGAATCGACAGATGATTGACAATCTCAGCATCTTGCTGTGCAAAATCTGATTGCATCGATATCTCTTCTTCAAGCTTTTGTACCCGAAGTTTCAACGACTCGACTCGCTCAATCTGCTGTTCCATCTCGCTTGTTTCAACCATGTTCAATGAGGGAACCGATTCCTCGGCACTCACCAGCGCAATCCACCACATAATACTCTCCTTTTATCAACAGTCTGTACTAATACCTATACTATTTCAATTCAATCCATGATTGCACCAGTAAAATGAGATACAGTCTCCTCAGGTCCACACTATGCAGATTGTAACGCTACCACGAAAAAAAATGCTGGATATCGCAGCCAGCTCCACAGATAAAGGGTTAAAGCGCGCTCTTGAAGCGGCTCATATGGATCAACTGTCTTCTAAAGATGAACACATCCCTCCCCATGTTCGAAAGACTCTGCGGAACGTTACGCTGGACTCCTATCTGCACACTCAAACCGTATACTATGCGCCAATTTACGCACCTGCTTTTGTCTTTACAGCCGTGAACCAAACACATACAGACCCAATCCTTTCAGTATTCACGGTTCTCAGCTTACTGATATTGCCGCTGAGTCTTTTGGCGTGGATACATAGACAACAACACTGGGCTGTCTCTCAAGTCAAAAAACTCTTCGATGAAGCTTTCATCTTCGTGCACAATGGGAGACTGTATGCGAACTTTCCAGAATTGAACTTTCTCGAACAACAATTGAGTGAATTAGAGTCCATGCGACATACTGCCAAACAAAGTTCCAAGAGCATTGCAGATCTCGCACAAAAGTTAAAAGAAAAACTGATCTTGATGGGGCAAAGTACCAACGACAGCACTCTAGCCGATTTGGAAAACCAATATCTCCTACAGCAAAGACTGATCACAGAAGCCACGGCCGCGATGGATGAAGTCGAAAATAAACGTCAACGCTGCCTTCACTTGCGGCAAGAACTATTCAACTGGGTTGAACTCGACTGGATGAAACAAAAAGCCAGTCAATTTACAGGCACTCACACTTCCGAGAAAATGTGGGCACAAGCTGCGGAAATGGAACTGATAGCGCACGATCTCAATATTCTTTTGAGTGGGGTACATGGCGAACTTGGGACGGCTCTTGCACAATGGCAAACACGCCATGAAATATCGAATCTATAAAAACACCTAGTGCGCTGTGGGTGTATATTTGAGATCTGGCTGTAAAATCACTCGATGTTCGAAGGCTTCTGTTTGATTTGGGGGGATGGAAAGTAGCTTTTCATAGGGTATGTATCCCTCTGCTTCAACTGCTACAGCCGCTGCATTTTGAACACTCATACAAGCACCTGACGTCCGCTTCATACCGTTGATTGTCAAATATGCATCAGCCGGTTCAGTCGTTACACACAATTGAACACTGGTATTGGACTGTTGAAAAGCCGCTGGTGTTTGTTGATTGGTTGGCATAGGGTAACCGATTGTTGGCACTTCGGGAGATTCAACATTAGGAGTAGGCACAGACAACTTTGGAATGCTCGGATCTTCGAGTACTGGTACCAACAATACTTGATGCGTTAAATCATTTTGTACCATCAGTAGCTCTCTATACGAGGCAAACCCTTCTTGACTCACCTCAACAAAGACCTCTCCTTTTACCTGAACACACTCTGAAACCTGTCTTGAACTCACCATCACTTGAGCCGTTGTAGGATGTGCATCAATGCACAATGTAAACCCACTACTTTCTAGAACCTCAGCATCATAATCGGCAGGAGGAATTAACAGTTCTGGATCATCCTTCTTCACGAAACATGCTGCCAATAAAACCCACAGTGTAGTCATTGTAATACTCCTTCGGATTGCAACAGAATAATACTTTAGAGTGGAAACTTCATCCCATCGTAGTGATTTTGAGATAGAATTCTGACAGGACATTCACTTTATCCATCTTTCATTGAGAACATCATGCTCATTTCCCTTTTTTGGATGCTAAATGCACATGCCAATACCTTCGTCACAACCATCAGTGAAGAGATTGATTTGCAACTGGGTGGGACATGGTCCATTCCATTTCACGATGGCTATCGATGGTGGCTAGGAATGGGTCAGGCAAGCGATCTATGGGTTGCACCACTGTATGACAGCAATTGGTATGTGGAAATGCCACTGACACAAAACCTATCCAATCAAGGTGTCCTTTTTGACCACTCGTTCAGGCGATGTCCAGATGGAACCTACCTTCACATCAGTACTGGACTGTCTCAAGATCCACACTACATCTTTCGATACGATGAAAATTTTCAGTTGCTCGGCAGCAGTCGCTATGAACAAGGGCAACCACCCCATGCCAACAACGATATCCCTGCCATTTGCGGCACTGAATTTCAAGGATTTGGCATAGCAGAGCAGCAGGGCCTACGAGATTTCTTTGTCGATGTAGATGAAAATGCATCTCCTATGGATCCAGTCGAACTGGAAAACTCTCCTCGAATGACAGGTTCGGGGATGACAGAAATTGATGGTGAACTGATCGTTGTCGGTATGGATCCAGGACCAGACCTCAGTATCTCTATCTACGATACCGACTTACAATTGATCGATCAGGCTTCTATCCCACCCTTCGATGATACCATCTTACATTACTGGCCCAGTCGAATCAAGCGTATCGGAAATCATTATCTCATCGCTACCATGGGTAGAAATCCTTCGGATGGATTCCCACTAGATACAGGGGATGTCTATGTGGTGGTGGTCAATGACACCTTCGAAGTACAAGAGTGGCACCAGGTTTCGTTTAACGATCCTCAAGAATCAGGGGGTATGCGTCCTTGGTTTGACGTATACGAAGATCAGATCATCCTAGGGTATGACAAAGCGAATAGCCTGTACTTGTACAGTCTAACGATTGATGTAGAGGCTTTTGAAAATGGCTCAGAATCTGAACCAAGTTCTGAACCTTCTGGGGAACCGAGTTCTGAACCTTCCTCCGAAGCCAGCTCTGAACCCAGCGCTGAACCATCAGATGAAAATGACAAGTCAGGGTGTGCTGGAGGACTGGGATTGCTTCCTCTTCTAGGATTGGGAGTGTATCGACGTAGGAAAAATACACTTGCACACTCAAATGCAACAAGATAATCGTTAACGTCTTTTTACGTACAAGTGAGAATGCCATGAAATTGTCGACCCGAGCGCAAACGTTACAAGAGTCCGCCATCCGCAAACTCGATGGAATCATTCAAACCATTCAAGGAGTCGATTTTTATCGCCTCAACATTGGTCAACCGGACATTCATACGCCCCCACCAATGATGAACGCCATCACAAGTTTTGAAACCAATGTTCTCAGTTATGGTCCGGCTTCTGGAACGCCCGCTTGTCGTACTGCGTTCGCCAAATACCACAGCCAATGGCAACCCGATCTAAAAGCAGAACATGTTGCTGTCACAACCGGTGGGTCGGAGGCTCTCCTCTTTGCATTCACTGCGATTTGTGACCCTGGTGACGAAATCTTAGCCCCTACGCCATTCTACACCAACTACAATGGATTTGCGACGGTTGCGGGCGCAACCATCAAACCAATCCCGACCAGTATCGAAAGCAACTTTGCATTGCCGTCGGATGAAGAACTTGACGCCCTCAAAACAGAACGGACCCGTGCCTTTGTCTTCTCCAACCCAAGCAATCCAACGGGAGCGATATATTCTCGTGCAGACGTGGAACGCATCGCAAGATGGTGTCATCGAAATGGAGTATTCTTGGTTTCTGATGAAGTCTACCGCAGGATTTGGTTCGACAGTCCTCCGGCTTCCGCACTCGAAATCGACGATGCCGCAGAGGCAATTGTGGTCATTGACTCTCTATCAAAAACATGGTCCGCCTGTGGATTGCGATTGGGGGCACTGATCTCGAGAAACCTAGAATTGATGGAAAAGGTAGAACGACTTGGGCAGGCTCGATTGGGTCCTCAGCCCCTGGCACAACACGTTGGCATCGCTGCTTTGGAAATGCCGAACGATTATTACGAAGAGGTGCGAACAACCTGGAAAAATCGAGTGGACACTCTCGCGTCTGCACTTGGAAAAATCGATGGTGTGCAGTTCAACAAACCCACTGGGGCGTTCTACTCAATGGTCGAATTGCCTGTGGATTCCACCGAAGACTTCGCCAGATATCTGATCACCGACTTCAGAAGTGAACGAAATGGCAAACAGGAATCTCTAGTCGTGGCTCCTGGCAGCGGATTCTATGTGGATGGTGCACGAGGGCAAAATCAAATTCGTTTGGCTGCCGTTCTGGAACCCACCAAGATTCAACGATCCATTGAGATTCTGCAAGAGGCTCTTGTCGCATACAATGCAAGGTAAACAATAGCGGTGACAATAAGACTTGACCCACTACATCTAGGTTTCGTGTGGTTGACCTATAGATGAAGATGATGTGCTGACTGAATTGCTATCCTCTTTATAAGGGCCAACATCAAACTTTTGTTGGGCTTCTTCGTCATTCATGAACAGTTCATAGTCTTCTAAAAGATTGAATACGGTTTTATAAGTCCACGGCTCAATATTAGACAGTTCGCGAGCTACTCTTAGAGGAATGTCTCGCTCTCGGCATGCTCTGGCAAGAAATCGATAGCGACCCCTGCCAGAAGGAAATCGCAGCATCACCGTTGCTCGTTCTGATACGCTCGTTGATTGGACCACATCTCTAATGGGGCCCATATCTTCAGAGTCTAGTAGGATCGTTTTCAATCCTTTGCGCGTGCGAAGCTGAATCAATGCGCGCAACATCTTTAAGATCTGCGGTCTTTGTCGTAAAAACGAAGGACTTTCCAAGATGAGCCTGGGATGGGTTGAAATTTCATTCATCCATCGTCTTTTTCGGACTTTTAATAAAAAGGTATCCAACACCTCCTGTCTCTTCATCAACAGATGGTCCGTTCCCATTAGGTGTCTAGCCAGTATGGTTTTCCCAACCCCTTCATCTCCAAACACAAAGATCGTCGGACGATCTCGTAAGGCTTTTGGTAACGGCTTTTCTCCGGTGAACTCGGTATATACCCCTTGAAAGAACGATGGGTAATACCGTACATATCGTCTTGCAGAGTTTTTTTGAGAAGAATTCGACACAGAGCCATTAAACCTGAATATTATAAAGAAAAAGAGAGGGTGTCATCTACATGTTAACTATGTAGACAATACAGTTTCGATCGACGTCAACGTATGATTTAACGTGAGACCTTTTGCGATGTAAAACACTTTTGTTTTACAAGACCGCCGACTTCTAGTATAACCATATCTACACTTTTTGCGACAGAAATAAGATCTTTTTTATACCGTCGATAAGTTAGGTTCCTTTGATTTTGTACACAATATCAGGTGTCTAGCCAATGTGACATATTGGGATCAAAAAATAGAGCCCCGATCCCATTTTTATGGTGTGTGCATTCTGTTTCCGTACAGCCGAATACAACAAAGGGATCACCTAGATGATCCCTCTTCTTAAACCGATTCTCGATGCTTACTTCAGCAATGATGCAGAAATGACGACCCGTTGAATCTCAGAGGTTCCTTCATACAATGTTGTAATGCGCGCATCGCGAAATAAACGCTCCACTTCATATTCTTTACTGTACCCATATCCTCCGTGAATCTGTAGTGCCTTATCTGCACAGAAGTTGGCACATTCACTGGCAGCCAGCTTCGCCATCGAACAGGCTCGAGAAATCTCGGAACGACTAAGCTCACACGTCCCTGCCATTTCTGCATCCTTGATGGTTGCCGCTTTCCAAGTGAGCAAACGAGCTGACTCAATTTTGGTGGCCATATCCGCGATCATCCACTGAATGGCTTGCTTGGTAGCAATTGGTTTTCCGAACTGCTCACGTTGCTTGGCATGTGCAATCGCAAGATCAAGAGCACGCTGGGCAATACCCAAAGCCTGAGCCGCGATTCCTACACGACCACCATCAAGCGTTGACATTGCGACCGCAAAGCCTTTGTCTTTTACGTGCATCATGTTGTCAGCACCAATCGTCATGTTGTCATAGACAAGTTCAGATGTACCAGAACAGGCTATTCCCAGTTTCTCTTCTACCTTCCCAACACTAAACCCAGGCGCTGTAGTTTCAAATACAAATGCGGAGACACCGCGATGACGCAAATCTACGTCTTTATTGGCGTAGGTCACGCAAACATCTGCTTGAGGACCATTGGTAATCCAAATCTTGGTACCGTTCAGAACATATCCAGCATCTGTCTCTTCATAATGAGTCCGCTGAGAACCTGCGTCTGAACCAGCATTTGGCTCAGTTAATGCGTAGCAACCCAATTTCTCACCACTGGCAAGAGGGGTCAAGTACTTTTGCTTTTGCTCTTCCGAACCAAACTTAAGAATTGGCCAGCAAACGAGTGAGTTGTTCACACTCATGATGACACCCACCCCAGCGTCGGCGTAGCAAATCTCTTCAAGGGCAACAACATAATCCAGAACCGTCAAGCCCATACCGCCATATTCTTCTGGAATGAACATTCCCATAAACCCATTGTCTCCCATAGCTTTCACAATCTCTGTTGGGAACTCATGGGTATGATCTCGCTCGATCGACGTCTCGATGATCTGCCACTCGGCAACAAACTCTTTGGCGAACTGCTGTATTTCTAATGTACTTTCCGGCAAGGTAAACATATCTTCTCCGATATCTTGTTGATGTTGATTATTGTCCTGTAAACTTGGCAGCTCTTTTTTCAAGGAAAGCCTGCATTCCTTCTGTTTGATCGGTTGTCGCAAAGCAACGCCCAAAAGCCTTCGCTTCAGCAGTGAGACCTGCATCGGTATCCCATCGGTCAGTAATATCGACCACTTTCTTAACAAGTTGGACGGCAACGGGTCCCTTCTTGGCAATGGTTCGGGCCAACTTTTTGGCGCCTGCTAAAACATTTTCTTCTATACGAAGCGCAATCCCCAAAGATACCGCCTCATGTGCATTGACGATTCTACCTGTCATCATCAGCTCAAGCGCGGCTTGACGGCCCACTCGGCGAACCAAACGCTGTGTCCCACCGAATCCAGGTATGACGCCCAAATTCACCTCTGGCTGACCAAACTTAGCATTCGGTGAAGCAAAGATGATATCACAGCACATCGCGAGCTCACAACCGCCACCCAGTGCAAACCCATTTACTGCTGCAATGGTTGGTGCTGGGAAATGCTCCAGTTTTCGAAATATTTGCTGGCCAATTAAGGCAAAACCCTCCGCTTGCTCAGCAGTAAACTTGGACATCTGAGAAATATCGGCACCTGCTGCAAACGCTTTGCCTTCACCCGTCAAAACGACTGCCGTCAGTTCACTATCTTTCCAAGCGTCAAGAGCCTGACCCAGTTCTTCAACCATCTGTGTGTTGATGGCATTGAGAGCTCTGGGGCGACTGAGTGTAATAATGCCTACCGTACCTTCTACTTCTGCGTTCAATGTTTCAAATTCAGACATGAGTACTCCTGCTTATTTGCTGTAGTCGTAGAAACCACGACCGGATTTGCGACCCAACCAACCAGCTTCCACATATTTACGAAGCAGTGGAGATGGACGATACTTACTGTCTTTAAATCCGTCGTGCAACACTTCCATGATCGCCAAACACGTGTCTAAACCAATGAAATCTGCCAAGGTCAATGGACCCATCGGAACGTTGGTTCCAAGTTTCATCGCAACGTCGATGTCTTCTACAGAAGCAATCCCTTCGTACAATGCTTGGGCTGCTTCGTTGATGTACGGCATCAAAATACGGTTTACAATGAACCCCGGCATATCTCTACCTTCCACTGTAGTTTTACCCATTTGTTCAGCAATCTTTGAGACCACAGCATAGGTTTCATCTGATGTAGCCAATCCTCGAATGAGCTCCACCAGCTTCATCACGGGGACTGGATTCATGAAGTGCATTCCCATCACTTTATCGGGACGGTTGGTGTTTGCAGCAATCGCGGTAATAGAGATGGAGGATGTATTGGAACACAAAATGGTGCTTTCAGGTGTTTTCTCAGAGAGTTCGGCAAAAATCTTATTCTTGAGATCCACATTTTCTGTGGCTGCCTCTACAACCAGCTGAGCTTCCGCATGAGCTCCTAAGTCAACAGAGGTACTGATGCGAGGAAGAGCCTCTTCGATCTGAACGATCAACTTTGCCACCTGAGTATCGTGCTGGTCTTGAGTAATTCGACCTTTCGCTAGTTTCTTACCCAAACTGGCAACACCACGCCTCATGTTCTTTTCAATGCCTGCAACACCACGTGACAATGCATCTTCAGAAATGTCGGTCAAGATCACGTTGAAGCCTGACATAGCTGCCACGTGTGCGATCCCAGCGCCCATTTGCCCAGCACCGATTACACCAATTGTATGAATCCCTGACATTGTTTTCCCCTTTGAATTTGTGTCGATAATTTGACTTTCACATAACGGAACAGACCATTTTTGACCAACTCAAAACCTTGTCTGACCGTTCATGTCGAAGAATCTAATTTTGAAAAGCATTCACTCTTCTCTTGAAAAAAATTGGGACTGGAATACAGAAGAACACCCAAACCATGAAGACATCCAAACTTACCCTATGGGGATTGCTTGCTCTAGCGATTCCATCGATCCTGTCTCAATTGCTAAACAATGCATTTCGCATCATTGATCAATACTGCATACAGTGGCTTGGTGCACCTGCTCAAGCAGCTCTAGGCTCCACTTCGTTCATTTTGATCGCCGCTTTCTCCATGTTCATGTTCATTGGTGCGGGAGTCGGACCACTTGTCGGACGTGCAACTGGAGCAGAAGATCCAGAGGGACGAAATGTCTTCATCGGACAGAGTCTACGAGGAACTGTCTTTGTAGCCATCGCCTATTGTCTAACGCTTGTTCTTTCTGCCCCTTTTATGCCAGAAGTTGTTGGGCTTAACGGTACCAGTGCTGACATGATGGAGTCGTACTTGACCTGGCTTGGGTATACAGGGTTCTTTTTGGCGTTTGGCCCCGTGATAGATGCCATTTACATCTCTATGGGAAACACCAAGTTTCCGATGCTACTCCAACTGCTGGCAACGGTCATCAATGCCTGTCTCAACTATTTCTTAATTTACACGATGGAATTTGGAATCGCGGGAGCCGCTATTTCTAGTGGAATATCGCGAGGTGTCGCTTCCATAATTGGGCTCTACTACATACAACGAGATTTTGCTCCGAAGTGGAGCGGCGTATCCGAAATACTGCGGATGGTTCGAATCGGAACACCCATTGCCATCGGTATTCTCTCTTATGCCCTTGTGTATTGGGCCCTTCTAAAAACCTCCATCTCTCCTCTTGGAGAGCCTGTGAATGCGGCTTTGGGAATTGGATTCTCAGCACTCGAAGGGATCTCCTGGCCAATATTTGCCGGTATTATGCTTGCGGCCAGCAGTCTTGTCAGTAGACAATTGGGGGCGAAAGATACGGAAGGACTGGATCGCACTCTAAAATTGAGTTTTCCTGCTGCCACTGTATTGGGATTAATTATTTCAGCGTTTTTCTACTGGGGCGGCGAAACATTCTGTGGTTTCTTCACCAACGATCCTATTGTTCTAGAACAAGCTATCTTCTACGCACAAATTCTAGCATTCTCTCAAGTTTTCGTGGCATGGGAAACCTTATCCGAAGGTGTTTTGGAGGGCGCTGGAGATACAAAGTCTGTTTTATGGTTGGGCATGCCTTTTAATCTACTCCGCATCCCACTCAGCTATTATTTGGCCATTTATTTGGGATGGCATGCTTTTGGGATCTGGTGGACCATCAATTTTACAACGTATATAAAGGCATTGCTGAAGATGTGGGTCGTATCAAGAGGCAAGTGGCGATCGTTGGACATTTAGATTAAATTTGTCCGAAACGCCT
>CALDQI010000167.1:0-6147 GCA_937911635.1 uncultured Pseudomonadota bacterium
ACCGGAATTCGCTCTGTACCGCGTAAGATGTAGACTTCACGAAGGTTTGCACTGGACGAAGCACCACCAGCAGCGGAGACCGCTTCTGTTAAGGTAATCCCCTTCTTCCACGGAATGTTGCCTGGTTTTTCGACTTTTCCATTCACCACAACATACTGCCCTTCAGTAACGTAAATCACATCACCACCCTTGAGTGGGATGGATCCGGTACCGCCACGAAGCATCTCCTCTAGATCCACGACAATCTTCTCACCTGTGACCCGAGATATCTTGACTTGTTTATCGCCTTTGATTGCTGAATCTGCCCCTTCAGCATGGGCTAAGGCTTCGGCGAGATTCATGCTCCCCTTCATTGCAAACGTTCCTGGCTTCTCAACAGCACCCAGTACATGAATCATTTGAGACCCATAGTCGTGTACGCGTAGTTTCACATGTGGATTTCGAATGTACTGTGTCGCCAGCAATGTTTGGAGAGACACGGTTGCCTCCTCAAGGGTCTGACCACTCACGTCAAAACTTCCGATGAGAGGCATTTCAATCACACCACTTGAAAATACAAAATACTCACCAGAGAGGCTCTCTTCCTTTTTTTGGCCCGCCCACACAACAATCTCAACGGTGTCTCCCTCTCCAATTCGGTAACTGCTTTCGATTTCCTTGGCTGACAGTACTTCATCGGCAAATGCTCTGGGAATAAATCCCATCGTCAATGAGAGCAGTATTGAAAATGTGTGAAGTCTAGGTATCATTTTGCGGTTCTCGCTTATGGTTGGTGGTATCGATCCGATAGATACAATAAAGATACAGTTCAGTACCCAATAACGCACATCGACCACTTTTTCATTCCCTGAAGGTTAATGGAACTTCTCAAACCACACAATCTGATCGTCCTTCTGGTTTCCACTTTGCTACTGGCGGGGTTGTTGGGAGCCGTTTTGTTCCAAGCTTGGGCCTATCCATTTGCACTGCTGTTGCTGTTGGTTGGCGTGATCGCATTTTTACAGTACCCAAAGCGCACCTTCATCTTTTTGTTGTTCATTCGCATCATCATGGATCTGCTTCACTTCTTACCATCGGTTGGCGGACTCAACATCCTCGAACTTTTTTCGGGTGGTTCTACACTGTTGTGTTTAATTTTAATTGGACATCGATTCACTAATGACATTGAGCATCATCCTACCATCCACTTGTTTTTCATCTGGAATTTCACCCTTGTATTTCAATTGTTCAACTCCCCATATACCCTTGGCAGTGCAGTCGACTTCCTAAAAAGCTTCTCCCCTGTCCTCCTGTTGCCTCTGTGCTCATCCATATTGATACAGCGTGGAGATGGACTCAACATCATGAAGTATCTTGCTTGGGCAGGGGCTGTGCCCGTTCTGAGTTCACTGTACTTCTTAGCAACGGGTCAGATGAATGATCCAGATATGGTGTTGCATGGAATCCCTAGATTGTTGGGAGGCTACAAGAACCTACGACATCACGGTCTGATCATGTTGATCATCGCTCTATTGGGCGTTTTTCAATGGTCCATCGCAGAGACTCGACGGATGAAGATCCTGTGGATAGGATACACCATAGGCGCTTCTTTGTGTCTCTACCTCACCATGATTCGTTCCTCTCTGTTGCCATTTGTCATTGCCATTGCAATTTTCAGCTGGCTCACAGATCGAAAATGGATCTTATACATCCTTGGCGCATTGGTGGTCGTTGGGATTTTCACCAGTGAGACTTTACAAGAACGCTTTAAAGACTTCATCTTAATCTTTACCCTATCAAGAGAAACCGATATGGATCAGCTGGCTAAACTTGGGTCCGGTCGGTATGCTTTGTGGACGAGCTCTTTTGAAGCATGGATGAACAAGGGTGTTCTGAGTCAAGCGATTGGGCTTGGATATGGTGCCCATACAGAACTTACCAATTCCGCATTCTTTGCCTTTGACGCAGCCTCAAACAAAGATCTTGACCCACACAACGACGTATTGTATTTGTTGTATGATTTGGGTCCGTTATCTCTATTCGCCTATGGTGGGATGACGTGGATGGGCATTAAAACCTGTTTGAGATTAACTGCTCTGGGACGCACTTGGCAAGAGAAACATATGGGGGCCATGTGCGCATGCGCCATGATTGCACTGACCATCAACAATCTTATCAGCAATGGTACAGTGAAACGGGTCACCATCGGATGGATGTTCTGGATCTTTGCTGGCATCGCATACGGCACACTCAAACACTATCGACTGGTGGAATCGCATAGGGACCAACCGGGTAGAGACCAACAGAATCAATGATGCTATGATTGTTGATTGTTGATTGTTGCACCATCGACTGTTGGTCTATCCCGCTGATGTCTCCATCGAGTCGAGGGTCTGATCAAATACTATACTCTCACATTGTCTCAGTGCCAACAGCAGCATCTGTACGAAAGAACGTTCTAACACATCCAATACGCCATCTTCTTCCAGCCAAGACACACGAACAAGCACTCCTTCTCTCAGATGATGGGCATCTGTTTGAACCCCTTGTAAATGTGTACCATTGCGCTCGATACTCTGTAAGTGAACGCGAGACTCACCATCCACTTCGATCGATACATCCCAATGCATCTCGCTCACAATTTTCTTCAAGATCTCCATCGCATCATTGGGCGTTTCAACCTCAGCCAATGCCTGTGTCAGCGTCGACATTGTATCCAATGCCGTCAATCCTTCAGACTGTACCTTCTTCATTACCGTATTTCGGCGTTGATTGAAGATAATCTTGTGATACCCCAACGCTCGAACCGCAATCGCCAATCCTACCATCACCGATAGCAGAACCAATGCATCCAACTTATCCCCAATAAAGATATGTGCCAGAGCCAAACCCTCGAAAGCTATCGCGCCGACAATGAGAAGTAATACCGATTGATTTTGTGAATACCCTTTGCGCAAAAGAATGTGGTGGATGTGGTACTGATCAGCCGTAAATATGCGTTTCCCAGCAAGTGCACGGCGTACTATTGCCATCCCCAAATCAAAGATGGGCAAGCCCAGGATGAGCAAAGCGGCCACCAATGAAAATACTGCCGAGGATTTTTGGGTAAAGTGAACCGATATCACAGACAAAATAAAGCCCAATGACATCGACCCCGTATCGCCCAAAAATATGGATGCAGGATTCAGGTTGAAACGTAGGAATCCCCCTAATCCACCGAGCATAGAAACCAAGATCAAACAGGCTACGGCTTTATCTTCAATTAAACACATGAGAAACAGTGTTCCGGCGGCAAGAGAAACCACCGAACTCGCCAATCCATCCATTCCATCTATCAAATTGATGGCATTGATCGCCAAAACAAACCAGAAAACCGTAACCCCATAGGACAACCAGCCCAGCTGCACAAGTCCTACAAAAGGCAACCCTAGCACATCGATGTGAATACCCGCAAAATATGCCACCGAAGCAGCAAGCACTTGAGCGCCTAGTTTCACGACTGCGGAAACGCCTTTGAGATCATCAAGAATACCAACGACCGCAATGACACCCAGCCCTCCAGCCAGTCCCAAAAGAAGCTCAACATCTCCCCAAAATGCTCTCGAGATGTCATTGTCCCAAAGATACAAGGACAGCATGGGAATCAGAGTTGATATCAAAACAGCAATACCACCAACTCTCGGGATCGGTTGGGTGTGAATTTTACGACCACCGACCTCATCGACCCAGTTGAGTTTAATGGCAAAATCTCGCAATCTTGGCGTAAGCAATAGACTGGTCAACAGCGACAACAAAAATGCAATAATAAACGTTCTCATACTGTTTAGCCTCGACCAAAAGTGTCTACTCTGAAGTGATTTTTGCCCATTTCAATCAATCTACCCGATCTTTTGCGTGTCAACATCATCTTCCTGATAATATCCGTAGTCGGCATAGTAATAATAGTAGCCATACCCAGAACGATTGGAGTCAAACTTGTTGACAACTCCACCAAGCAAGTTGGCATTCACATTTCGGAGACGATTGATGGCTTGCTGTACAACAGGTCTACGAGTCTGATTGGCCTCAACGACCAAGACCACACCATCTACTAGTGGAGACAATACCATCGGATCTGATACCGCGGTCGCTGGAGGAGAGTCAATGACAATCACATCATAATCAGCGGCAAGTGCTTTAATGTTTCGTAGAACCCCATTACCGAGCAGCTCATTCGGATTCTCTGGGGTGGGTCCTGCAACGATAATATCTAGATTCGGAACATGACTTGGTTGTACCAATTCTTGAATGGTACGTTCTCCAGTGAGTAAATCTACTGTTCCAAAATCATCGGTCATTTCAAACAAACGATGGATACTGGGTCTACGCAAGTCGGCGTCAATCAATAGCACGCGCTGACCAGACATCGCCATCACGGCAGATAGATTCGATGATGTAAAAGATTTACCTTCTTTTGGAACCGCGGAGGTCACGAGCAGCAACAGTTGCTCCTTGTTGCCGGTTCGGAACTTGATATTCGTCCGAATTGAGCGCAATGATTCTGCAACTGGAGAGCGCTGCCTCGTAAAGGAGTAGATCGCCCGTTCTCGATTTGAAGGTATCAAGGCCATGTCTTCAGGATCGATGACCGGAACAACACCAAGGAGTGGCATCCCAAGCATCTGTTCCAGGTCTTCGGTCGTCTTAATAGAGTTGTCTAAGAACTCTAGCAAGAATGCCATCGCTGCACCACCGAGTAGACCAAGCAAAATTGATAGGGCGATATTCTGTGCCATATTCGGACTGACAGGTTCAAAGTCAGGTTCGGCTCTATCCACAAATCGAATGTTGTTGGCGCTCATAAATTGAGACAGATCCACCTGTGACAAACGAGAATCCAAATCATTAAAGATGGTCTCATTTCGAGTGGCTTCTGCAGTCAAGAACTCCAGTTCAATCATTTTTTTATCGATGTTCTTCATGTCTTCTTTGATGCGAACCATCTCTGCATCCAAAGCCTTCTTCTTTTCTTCAAGCTGCGTCAGTACTGTCTCCTTTTGAGTCAGGGCACCTTGCAATTCCATTTGAACCAAGGATCGCAAACCATCGATCTCTCCTTGAGCCTCGACGACTTCTGGATGCGTCGGGAGATAATAGACCAACATTTTGTTGAGTTGCTTTTGAAGTTCTGCTTCTTTATCCAGGTACGACTGCAAGGTTGGAGATGTCTTCATTTCTTGACTGGCCAGTACCCTCCACAACCCAGCCTCCAAAGACTTTTTGAATTGCTCTGTTTCAACAGACAAAGTGACGAGTTCGGATTGCGTTTGATTCTGCAGATCGTGAATCAATCGCATTTGGCCCAATACCGAATTATGCTGCTCTTCGATCCCGATCAAATCATTTTCAAATTTGTATTCGTGAACGCGTTCATCCGCAGATAACTTCTCTTGCTTGTAGCGCTTCAACTCTTTATCCAACCATTGAAGCGCCTGTTTGGTTGCCGCCTGTCCACGGTCAAGATTGTTCTCCATGTAGACTTCGGCAATTGTATTGGCAATGAGTGCTGCCAACTCTGGGTCTGTGTCTTCAACCCGAATCACAAACAAAGTGGTTTCGGAGTGCATGATGAGATTCATCTTTGAACGCAACAAACTATGTGACATTAGGTACAGTAGGTATAGGTAATAATGAGTATATTGGTTTAAGAATTGAAGCTGATGCAGCTTGGACAGGTTACATTAGTCAAGTAACAGTTTCATTTGGAGCCGGAACAGGAACAATAACAGCAATACCTGACTTGGATGATATCGATTGTAATGACGATGGAACAGATTGTAATTTATCTTTTGGTGCGTCAAAAGCTATAACAGGTTATACGAGTGTCGCAGCGTCAGCAGGTTTGGCTAGTGCTGTTGACGTCAACGGATTGTATGAGACAGATTCTAATTCCAATAATTTAAGACGATCAGTTTTTGCATTAGATACAATAATTGAAGGTGACTTAAATGAAGATGTATCTGCTGTGTCTCCTGACTACGTTGCAAATTCATTTTCTGATGCAAATAGTGGTTCTTTAGTCTTAGAGGTTAATGGCTCTGACATCCACACAGTCGACTTAACAGGCACTTATAATAATGTAGGTACTGGAGAACCAGGTAGCGGAACAGGGACATCATTTACTAGCAA
>CALDQI010000168.1:0-2807 GCA_937911635.1 uncultured Pseudomonadota bacterium
ATTTTCTCTCGCATCTCGCGGTTTACCCGAAAATTTCGTGAATTTTTCTTCAACCCGGCGTCGCAGCAGCCTGGCCAAATCCTCCTCCTGTCTGTGGCGTTGAGGCTGCAAACGGATTACTACTATTTGTGGCACCAGGAGTGCTTGCTGATGCCCCGAAACCGCCAAACCCACTCGTGGCCGGAGTGGTAGCAGCGACAGAACCGAATCCACCAGTGGATGACCCGAATCCGCCGGTGGTTGCGCTAGCTCCAAAGCCACCGGTTGAGTTCTGTCCAAAACCGCCAGAAGCACCGAATCCACCAGTAGAAGCTCCGAAACCGCCAGAAGCAGGCGTAGTCTGTACATTATCAAAACAGGGCTTGCCATCCTTGAAAGGCGGCGGCCCAGGTGGTTGGCGTTTGATAGCCCGCTCGTACCGTGGTAACTGCGCATTCTCTAACATCTTTTCTAACTGTGTCCATTCCGCGGGCATGGGTTGCCCTTTCGCTTCGCTAATTTGGTGCCATCGTAACTCATCCGCGCTGAGATCGCCTTCAATGACGTTCTCACCGCCTCTGCAGGCTATCAATAGTACTGCCAATCCGAATTGTAATCTCATATTCAAACCCGATGTATGAAGTTGTATGTAAAAAGATTCTGTTACAGTTTGTCGATGATCACATATCCATGACCAGAATTGGCCCCTGCACTCGCGGAAGTGTTTGAACCAGACAAGTAAGAACCACCACCACCAGAATTGCCATTCTCATCACAGCCTGCACCACCGGAATACCCACCGCCAGCACCACCCTGGTCATCGTCTGTACCACCGCCGCCACCAAAACCGCCACTGCCCCAAGTTCCATAGCCACCGTTGCCACCGCTGATAAAACTGGTTCCGCCAGATGAACCTCCTCCGTTACTATTGAGGCCGCCACCGCCTCCGCCAGTATTACCACCGCCACCATTTCCACTTGTGCCGCCTGAATAGGATGGGGAAATACAGTTGCAAGCACTGTTCCCAGAAGTGCTAGACGACCCGTGCATGCTCGAGCACTCTCCATAACGGGTATCCTGACCACCACCGCCACCGGCTACCAAAAGAGGACTGTTAGAGCTATCTACGACGAAGGTTCCACCACCGCCTCCACCATAAGTACTACCGGTACCTTGTTGACCAACCAAGACTTTGATGATTTCACCCTCTATAAATGCAAACTCACCGTACGCTTGTGCGCCATATCCTCCATTGGATGTCGCAGAAAACCCAGCTGCACCAACAGATTCAATTGAATACACACCCGTACTTGGAATGACAAAGGTCTGAATCCCACCGGTCACGATGACCAAACCATCCAATTCTCCACCTGAATACGCGCTATCGCATTGAGACTGAGAAGGGCCTGCAGTTCCAGTTTGCGTACAATTGGTAAACGTCGATGCTCCTGGCCAATCAGCCTCCACTTCAATATCGGCAGTTGTTGGGGTGATATCTGTACCATCAGACGCTTCGACGACACACTCCCACAATCCAGATGTAGTCGCTGAACCCAAGAACACATCAGACAATGTCGTAGTGTTTGGGAATATTTGGACATCGGTACCAGTAGGATCATACCAGGTATACGTATAGGTAACAGAATCCCCGTCATCATCTGTTGAACCACCAACAATCGTACAGGTCAAATCATCGACTCCTTCAATCGGTGGATTCGCTGTACTGGTCACTGATACCGAAGGCGCACTCGGTGCTGTATTCAACACAACAGCATGGTCAGACTCAACGGTGGTTCCGTTGTCGGTTCCATCATTGGGTGTCACATTGACATAGACTTCGTCATCGCGATCAAAAGCAAAACTTTGTCCACCGTCCAAAGAAGACAATGAACTTCCTATCCCAGTTTGTACGATGCTATCGGATCCAGTAATCGCGTCAATAACGTGCCATTCATAATTGAGAGTGACAGAGTCTCCATTGAAGTCAAAGGTCGTTGGAGAGACACTGAGAATGTCGTTGGTATAAGGACTGAGAGTGTTCAACACAACACCACTCACCACAGGTACTGTGTTTGAAATGACACTCGGAACAGATGTTGAAGTGGTTGCGTTCCCTTCAAAGTCTATCGCCACAGCCCTACACGTTAAATCATCACCGACATTCGCTAGACTCGAAGATACTGTCCAAGTGGAGCCTGTGGACACCTGTAATCCATTCACCTGCCATACATAGGTTAAAGAAGCCACACCATCATCCGGATCGCTTGCCAAAGCGCTACACGTCACATTGGTTCCAATCTCTACGGCAGACGGTGTAATAACTGCCTCTTGATCAAATATGGGAGATGTATTCACTATCGTTGTACTAACCGAACTAGAAACTGTACCTCCATCTGAATCCGTGGCAGTAACAGAGCATGTCAGAACATGATCGTACTCTGCATCCGTACTCGAAATATCTAGAGTCGCTAGATTTGTACTGCTGGTCGTTGGGGTAAATGTAGCTCCTGTACTTTGATTGGTATACGAGAATACAATCGAAGGGGTATCGCCATCTGCATCTGAATACTCTGCGTAACAAGAGAGTGTATCCAGCAATGTTGGCCCACTGGGCGAGAGGGTCAATATATCAATCGTTGGATTTGTATTGAGTACCGTTACTGAAGAAGATTGTTGATCACTGTCACCACTGGGGTCTTCTACGACCACCACACACTCTACTGTGTCATTTGGACTCGTGACTACCGAAGACAAATCAAGTGTCATTCCAGTAGAGACAGAAGAACCCGCTACGAACCATTCCATCGATTCTGTAAGAGTATCTCCAT
>CALDQI010000169.1:0-1686 GCA_937911635.1 uncultured Pseudomonadota bacterium
AAGGATTGCCTGTGCCAATGCTGCACCCTGTGCAGGGTCAGTACCCATACCAATCTCATCCAATAAAATCAGCGTAGCATCATCGGCCTTCTCCATGATCTCATTCATCAACAGTAGGTGAGCAGAGAAACTCGATAGCCCTTCTTGCACAGTTTGAGCATCTCCCACATCTGCCAGAATGCTGTTAAAGAAGTCAACCCGTGCGTAATCGGCTGGGATTGGCATCCCAAGTTTCACCATCCAAGCAGCAACACCTATCGACTTCAGGGCAATTGTCTTTCCACCAGCATTGGGTCCAGAAAAAACGATGGCTGGGTGCTCCGTAGATAAAACGAAATCGTTTCCCACCACCTTTGTCTTATCGATCAGCAACGGATGCCTCATATTTCGAAGCTCTACAACACCTGACGTCTCAACCTGTGGAAGGGTCGCATTCCAATTTCGGCCAAGTATAGCCGTGGCTCTTCTCAAATCCAATCGAACGGCGCCATAAAACATTTGTCGCAAGTCAGAAACGTGAGGCCGCACTACAAGTAACAGCTGTCGAAGAATATTTCGAACCTCCTGTTCAATAGCGAACTCTGTTTCTTGTAGAGCATTGCTGAGTGGCAACAGCGAAATGGGTTCCACAAATATTGTCTCTCCCGAACGAGATGCTGCATGGGCAATCCCAATCTTTCGTTGATAGGAAGTCTTCATCGGAAAGACAATCCGACCGTTTCTTTCAGTTACGTAATTTTCTTGAAGATGACGAGTGATGGAGTCATCCTGCATTAGACGACGGACTTCATCGTCCATCGAACGTTTGATTCGTGTGTATTGCTCACGAAGACGTCCAAGACTTGGATAGTAATTCTCATTCAGTTGACCAGACTCATCAAAACTCTGGCTGAGGGTATCCACCATCACAGGATCCACCCGTGCCCCTCGAAACTCAGCCATCAATCCCGGTGCCACTTCAAAGTGGTTGACCAACCATTTGTGTAAATCTTGTAGCGCAATGACGGAACCAGATACGCGAACCCATTGATGCAGTTCTATCGTTGCACCTTGTTCGATCAACCGCCATTCTTCTCTGCAATCTCGAACCATCGATACGGGAAGAGACTCTCCTGCATCGATCAACCGCCAAATCTGACCTACCAGCTGAAATCTACGTACACTCTCATCTGCAGAATCTGACAATACTGTACCGGCACCTCGTTCTAGCCCATCCAACCAGGAGACCGTTGCTGTCAAAGAACAATGTGCTGCAATTAGGTCTAGGATCTCTGTCCAGTCCAATGCCACCTGTGAGCGATGGTGTAAATCCAACATCATGTCCTTCTCCAACTCAATCCGAATACTCCAATCCACCATACATACACAGCCTGAACAGCCGATACCGAGTTGCATCCGTCTTTGGGCGCTTCAGCACTGACCTCATTGATAACCGAAGTCGAAAAGGACCATTCAACATCCATTCCATCAGTGAACTCTCTCAACTTTCGACCACCAATCAATGGCAATTGCCCACTCAGGGTAACCCGATGCACCCCATCAGACCAATCTTCCAGAGGATCAACATTGATAATGTGAGAGTCCTGTCCATAAAAGACATCTACAACCACTGGATGAAGTCCCCCACTCGGACCGCGGACCTGAATGTGCTCTGGAACTACGGCCGCAGCATCGATCCCAATCGAT
>CALDQI010000170.1:0-7784 GCA_937911635.1 uncultured Pseudomonadota bacterium
AATGTAAAGAGTAGTTCCCAAATGGAGCTGAGCGTGCTCCAACTCAGTTGTCGTGTCTTCACTTGCAAGGGCCGCGAAGCAGCTCACAAGTAAATAAACGCACCAGGATTCTGTTTGCTGATTGGCCTCATCCAGAGTAGGATACGAACCAACTTGGAGAGCCCATCCTGAGGTTGGCAGTGGGGTGGTCGCCACTTCTGGGATTTCCAGCGCATCGGGGTCAGCGTTGATGACTGTTTCTGCTGTGATTTTATTCGGTTGATCTGGGATAGAAATAGGACTATCCTTTTGCAGTTCATTGACGAACTGATAATCGCTGTCCGAGCGAATGTGTTTGGTTTGCTCTATCTCCAACAGCAATTCCTCTAAGGAAGCCTGTTCATCTACATTCGGCAAAAGTGTGACCACACTGTCCTTTTCTGATCCCATATGTAGCTTTCGTCCACTCTGATATCCAACAATTCCTGTAAACAAAGACAACATCAAAGTTGTGATTGAGACGGCGACGATATGACGCTTTGTAATTATAAGGGGATTTGATGGTTGTAGCGAGTTTGTACTCATGTACACTCCAATGACAGACGATGGCATACACTATCTTAGAATTATTCTATTGACTTGTCAAGAGTAAATTTCAGAGTGGAGTAGAGTAGAAACAAATGAAGCAGTGTCGATGTTGCCATCTTGTTTATTGTTCGCGTTCTTCTTCTTCCATCATAAAGGCTTCAAGTTGGTCACCAACTTTGATATCGTTGAATCCATCAAGGTTCATACCGCACTCATAGCCTTTCTCGACTTCTCGTACATCGTCTTTGAAACGACGCAATGAAGCCAGTTTTCCTTCCCACATAATGGTACCGTCTCTCAGTAAGCGGATTTGATGCTTTCTCGCAATTGACCCATCGAGAACAAAGCAACCAGCGACTGTTCCAACTTTTGGAACGCTGAAGGTTTCGCGAATCTCTGCAGATCCCTTCCACTGTTCTTTGATCTCTGGTTCGAGCAATCCTTTGAGACCTTTTTCCAGATCTTCAAGTGCCTCATAAATGATGCTGTACGTACGAACCTCTACATTGGTCTGATTTACAACTTTACGTGCCTTTGCATCTGGTCGTACGTTGAATCCGATGATGATACCGTTGTAAGTATGTGCTAGGGACACGTCGCTTTCTGTAATCCCACCGATTGCAGCATGCAATATGTTCACCTCTGTACCTGGTACCTCTATTTGTGCAATGGAGCCTTTCATAGCCTCAAGCGTACCACCCACATCAGATTTGATAACGAGATTCAGCTTGACGGGTTCCCCTTCAACCTGTCGACGAAGCAACTCCTCTAGACTGACAGAAGCACTGGCTGCTTTCATGGCCTTTTGTTTTGCTTCTTCCGCACGATGAGCCACTAAGGTTTTCGCATCTTTGGGCTTTTTGACAACTACGAAGTCATCTCCGGCACTTGGAATTTCTTGTAGACCAATCAGTTCAACGGGTGAGGAGGGCAAAGCCTTCTGAATGCTTTTACCATTGAAGTCATAGAGTGCACGGACACGACCCCAAACGTTACCCAAAACCAAGGTGTCACCTTTGTTCAGTGTACCACTCTTGACTAGGAGAGTTGCAACTGCACCTCTGCCCTTTTCCAACCGTGCTTCCAGTACGAAGCCTTCAGCGTGGCGGTTCACTGGTGCACGATATTCTCCCATTTCAGTCAACAGGGTAATATTTTCCAACAGCTCATCGATTCCTTCACCTTTCAAGGCCGAGACATTGACGAATATTGTATCCCCACCATACTCTTCAGAGACCAACTCATAGCGCATCATATCTTGACGAACTTTATCTGGATTGGCACCAGGTTTGTCACATTTGTTTACAGCGACCATCAATTGTACACCCGATGCTCTAGCATGATTGAGTGCTTCAATAGTTTGTGGCATTGGACCATCATCTGCAGCGACCACTAAGATGACAATATCTGTCACTTGTGCACCGCGAGCCCGCATAGCAGTGAATGCTTCGTGACCCGGAGTGTCAATGAACGTGATGAGATGTCCATCGTGGGTCACTTGATACGCGGAAGTGTGTTGAGTGATTCCACCCGCTTCACCATCTGCGACGTTTGCATTTCGAATGGTGTCCAATAACGTCGTTTTTCCATGGTCGACATGACCCATAATTGTAACGACAGCCGGACGTAACTCTCCATCCTGTTTGACCTCTTCCGTGATTAGAAACTGGTCTTCTTGAAATGAGGTGTCTATAGCTTCGTACTCAAATTCGGCCGCGACGGTAGACGCTGTATCAAAGTCTAAGGTGTCATTGATGGTTGCCATCTCGCCAAAACTCAAGAGAGTCTTGATGAGTGCACCAGACTTCTGCGACATCGCATGAGCCAAGTCAGCCACCGTGATTGAACCATCAATCATGACGCGACGTTTAATAGCCTTCGCCTTTGGTGAGGCTTTGACGACGCCCCTTTTGCGTCGTGCACGTCGTCGAGGACTGCTGTAAGATTCGGAATCTGAGTCAATTGAACTCCAGTCACGATTGCGTCGACGATTGGAACGCTTCTCCTTAGTGACTTTTCCGCGTTCTTTGTCTTTTGCGGCCGCACTGTCATTCGTGTCCCACTTGTTGCCCCTTTTGGCACTTGCGCCGTCTGTGTTGGCGTCTTGTGATGGTGGACTGACCACAGCTGACCCAAGCTGTTGGGTCATTGCACGCTGAGCTCGCACTCTAAGGTATGCCTCTGGTGGAGCGGCGTGTACAGTTGGACTGTTGCCATCTTTGACGGGTTCATCGGAAACCTTTTGGTTTTCCAAATCTGTTGAAGGCGAAGGTACCGAGTCGGTAGTGTTGTCTGTGGGGAGTGTCTTTACATCCGCTACAGGTAATGTGTCTGTAGCCTCTTGACCTTGACCTTGACCATCCTCTGTTGCAACTACGACTTCCTCGTTGACAGTCTCCTGCTCAGGTGGAGGAGCTGCGTGAACTCGACGTACTGGGGCTGCGTGAACTCTTGGAGCTGGCGCAGACTCTTCTACAGGCGGTTTTTTACGCAGTTTGGCTGCGATTCTCGGTTTTTTATCAGCTTTTGCTACTGCAGGTTGTACCTTCGGCGTTTCCGTAGTCTGGTTTACTGCTTCCGAAGGAGTAGCCGACTCTTCAGTCGCCCTCTTTCTGAGCCGAGCACCTCGTTTTCGAGCGGGTGTAGCTGCTGTGTTTTTGCCTTCTTCCGCGGCGGCACCAGTCTCTTTTGTCTTTAGGTGTTTTCGAAGTCTTCCCATGATTCTCTCTATGATCTATTCGATTTTCTTGGATCTCTGTGCGTACCGATATGGTTTCTTTTCGTTATGCTAGATGGTTTGAATGACTCTTTAACCGATCATGGATCGATCTTCCACTCAATTACACAATTGAGTCCAATTTCAATTCCATGAGTACGTCAGTGTAATGGATGGTACTTGCTAGCAAATGATGAGTTCGAATTAGTAGACGTTGTTCATTGCTTACCGGATTAAAATCTAAGCTAAGTGTGTCTAGGCGTATCGCTCTGTACAAATCGGAGGGGAGAATATAGCGGTTACCAGATTCAAGCCTAGACGGATGAACTGTTGCTACTGTGACAACGCCGTCGGTGTACATTTGTTGAACCTGTATCCGGACTTTGTTGAGTATCCAAGCGTACAGTGTGGTGATTAAGTTGTTGACATTTGGGTGCATTCTCAGTGATCTGTAGAGTCTCTTTGGATGTGTGGTTATTTTGTGTATGCATCCAGCATTACAACAGACCCAAGCCGAACGACCAGGTTCCTTTCGTACTACTGGTGTTAAGGCTTGAGTCTTCGGTGAGATGTGCAATCGTATGAGCCTGTGTTGTTTGAATCGTTTATTGCAGCCGCAGCACATTCTCATTGGATGAATCCTAAATTGGCTTACTTGTTTTCTAAGTCTTCGGCAGTCTTGTTTTCTAAGTCTTCAGCAGTGATCTGATCCAATGCGGTCGCAGCGTTATCAATAATGACTTGTGCTTCCTCTTCTGAAACTTCAAGAAGGTAGGCCAGTTCAGATGTTTCTTCATCGTATACTTGCATGACGGTGAGATAGCGATTGTTCAGTAGAACTTCCATATGCTCTTCAGACAGATCTTTAATTCTTGATAGTTCCGCCTCTGCAGCGAGAACAATCTTTTCGTAGTCACTCTCAGAATATACATCGATTTTGAAATTTGTCAGTTGACTGGCGAGTTTGACATTTTGTCCTCTGCGACCAATGGCTTTCGAGAGCTGGTTGTCTGGAACAACAACCTCGAGACTTGTGCGTTCTCCTTCCTCTGTTCCTTCCGAAATGAGTCGACCGCGAACCATGGTGGCTGGTGCAATCGCGCCACTCACATATTTGATGGGGTCTGGAGACCAAGGTACGATATCAATGGCTTCACCATTCAATGAACGAACAACTTCTTGAACACGAGAACCACGAAGTCCAACGCAGGCACCAACGGGGTCAACGTCTGGAGCATCCGAGTACACTGCTATTTTGGCACGTTCTCCTGGAACTCGAGCACAGGACTTGATCTCTACCAATCCTTGACGGATTTCAGGAACGCCAAGTTCGAACAGCTTTACGATGAGTCCTTCATGAGTTCGAGACAACTCAATGTTTGGTCCGCGTGAGTTGTGATTGATTTCCAATAAGTACGCTTGAATAGAGTCACCTGGACGGTAGGTCTCTTTACGAATTTGGTTTCTCTTGCGTAAGATCGCTTCTGCTTTTCCCAACTCCAAGATGACATTGTCTCGCTCTCTTTCGTAGCGTCGAACGATACCAGTTACCAACTCACCTTTACGGGCTTCGAACTCTTGGAAGATGATGTCTCGTTCGGCTTGACGGATGTGTTGTTTGAGATAGTTGGACGCTGCTTGAGCAGGGATGCGTCCTAGATCTTGGGGGTGAATGTCTAGAGGAATACCAATCTCGTCCCCAATGTTCAGTTCCATACCTTCATTTTTGGCTTGGGCATCTTCGAGGCTAATTTCCTGATTCTCATCTTGTACATCTTCAACGATGGTCTTGTACTCAAAGATGGTAATCTCTTGAAGAGGATTGGAGGGGTCATAGCTGACCTCTAAATCTCTTTCGACACCAAGGGCTTTGTGTGCTGCATGTAAGATTGCATTTTCGAAAATTTCAATCAGTACTGACTTGGGGATGCCCTTTTCTTTGTGTAATAGATCGATGTTGTTGGCAATTTCACTTTCGCGAATGTTTCTTCTATTTCTCATGATGTTGCTCCTGCAATGATACGCTCGATTTCTTCATCGGTTGGGTGAAGTCGAACTTGTGTAATGTCTTCAAATTGTATGAACCGTTCATCCACGTGGGTTTGTACTTGAATGCCTTCGTCAGTGTGATCAAGTAAAACGCCGTCCAACTTGGATTTGTAATGAACTCGTTTTATCCGTATGTGAAAGTTTTTAAACCGTTCGAAATCTCTTGGAACTTCCAATACACGATCCAGCCCTGGACTAGATACTTCCAGTGTGTAAGCTTCAGGTAAAGGGTCTTCAACATCCAATATAGGGTCAACTTCTCGTGTGAACTTGGCACAGTCTGCTATGCCAACGCCATTTTCTCCATCAATATAAATTCTCACCATAGGACCTTGTTCATCTTGCGTGAATTCAATTCCGCTGATGTAAAGCCCCAATGCTTCTGCAGAAGACGACAGAACATCTCTTAGCAGAGCCCGGGTAGTACGTTGTTGTTCTATGTGCATGTTAATGTCTCGACAGGTTGGATTTGGCACAAAAAAGAAAAGAGAAGTATGATACTTCTCTGATTGTTCTTTCGAACCAAACAGCGATGTTGGTGTTGATTTGGAGTTATCCATTCTCAACACAGTTACTATAATCAGACTCGTGCACCTTGGCAACCTCAATCCTCTCTGAAGGGAGATTTGTTAGTCAATCTTTGGAAGAGTATGACGGCATGGATTGTTGTCGGCCATCCACTGCAGGGTAATTGTGTTGATGGGTGACTCAGGATGAACTTCGTAGGTTAGAAAATCTGCGATGACATTGGCAGCTGCCAGACCTTCTGGAGTACAGGTTCGTGAGTGCCAGAGGTGAATAATTTGTTCTGTCTTTTCCACACTGGACAACGAATCATTGTTCCACAATAGGTCCAATTCATCCGGGAGATGTATTTCAAGGCGCTGCTGGGTCGCCCTTCCAATAACACTTTCCTGCCAGTATTGAATGGTTTCAATGTGGTTGTCAACTACGGCAGTCTTCGAGTGTTGGGCCCTTCTTTTTGTGATGAGCCAGCCAGAGGCTTTTATACACATCAGTCCAAAAGGAGGAATACAAGAGAGGTACCGCCATTTGTTGTCCGGACGTCCTCCAATCCAAGGTTCGAATCTTGGAGGTGTTTTCTTCAAGTCAACCCAACCAGAGTCGTATACGACGACACTCGGATGCCAGACCGTTTCTGGTCGATAGACGACCTTATCACCTTTCCTTTTGCCTTGTCTGTATCCACTGGCTTCTAGTTCAGCATCCAAGAGTCGTCGTCTTCGGTCGACCTCTCTTTTACCGTACACGATGATTTCTTCATCGGCACCATCGACTTCTTCAACTTCTTCAACTTCTTCAGTAGACTCTATAGACGAAGTCTCAGAACCAGTGTCTTCGTTTGACTCCTGGGCTATGGCACTGCCCAACCAAAGGAAAAGTCCGATCAAATTCCACTGCATTGGACATTTCCAAAAAGTAGGGATGGGGTTCTGTACGAAGAGTAGGTCCAGACATCATTTGCTGCAACCTCAAAACGTTTCATTACTTCAATGATATTTCCTGAGATGTTCATCTCAGAGATACCTTGTACATACTCTCCATTTTCGAAGTATCGACCGGAAATCCCGTACGAGAAGTCTCCGGTGATCGGATTTGCATTGCCACCCAAAAAACCTTCTACCACAATGCATTGTGGTAAGTCTTGGATGACATCTATTGGACTAAGATCGGACGGTTCAATACAGATATTGCTGCCACCACCCATCGTTGGTGCACATTTCAACCGTCGAGCATTGTAGAGGTTTAGCAAGTACATATTGAGAATGCCATTTTCCACAATGGTGCGTGGTCTGGTTTCAAAGCCATCTCCGTCATATGGTCGTGACCCCATTGCCCTTGGCAGAAGTGGATTGTCGATGATGCTGAGGTTGGAGGCTGCGACTTGCTCTCCGAGTTTATCCAGCAGGCAGGATCGTTGTTCGTAAATGGCCTTTCCATTCAGAGGGGATAAAAATGTACCGATGAGTTTGTTGGCTGCAAAATTTCGAAGTAAAATCGGCATCCGAGCGCTCCGAATACCGGATGAACCAATTCTGGACTCTGCTCGTTTTACGAGTTCAGCACTGAGTTCTTCAGTCGTAGGTAAATCAGACTGATGACGTGCAGAACGATAATCATAGGCTTCTGGAAGTCGGTCACCATCGACGAGGGTGATCTCACCACCCATACCGAAAGATGTCCGCTCCCAACCATTTGAGTAACCATTGGAAGCACAGACGTGACTGCGAACCTTAGAATCCCAGACGTGATGGGTGATACTGCGTACATCCAGATGACTAGACGCGGCATGACTAGATTCTTCAAGTCTGTTGAGCCTGTTTCGCCGACCTTCTGGCGAGCATGCGTCCCAGGTTGGATCGTTGACATCTAGATTTGCAGATGTGGATCCCATTTCTTCCAGGTTTGGCAGAACTCGGTGGGGGTCTTC
>CALDQI010000171.1:0-6356 GCA_937911635.1 uncultured Pseudomonadota bacterium
GATGTCCATTGGATAGAAGATATAGGTCCAATATTGGAAGCACTTTCACAAACGACGTGGAAAGAGTGGGGTTGTATCGCCAGTATTGGACTGGTGGCGGGTTTATTCGGGATTGGTTGGAGCAGGTGGCTTAGTCTTCGTCTTCTACTAGTATTGCACCGTGTTCTTGTGGGTCGAATCCTTCTGGCCAGATGGTTTCAGAGTCGTATGTTGCTCCTTTTAACGCTGCTTCTTCTAGATCTACTTCTGATAGATCCGATCCGGTTAGATTAGCCCTTGGTCCAATCGCTCCAGAGTTTTGATAGTCGAATCCTTCAGGCCATGTCGTCCAGTTATTATATCTTGCGTCCGTGAATCTGCATCCAGATAGATTGGCTCCGCTGAGATTGGCTCCGGATAGATTAGCGTCTTGTAGATTAGCTCCGAATAGATTAGCTTCGGATAGATTAGCCCTCGATAGATTGGCTTCCCATAATTGAGTTCCAGATAGATTAGCCTTTCGTAGACTAGTTCCGGATAGATTAGTGTTTTGTAGACTAGCTCCGGATAGATTAACTTCGGATAGATTCGCTTCGGATAAGTTTGCACCTGTGAGATCTTTCCATTCTAGATTTTCTTTTTGTAGATTTCTTCTGAATAGATTCGCATTTGGACCATATGCTCCTGAATTTTGATAGTTAAATCCTTCTGGCCAGACAGTTTCAGAGTTGTAATTTGCTTTTTCTAGTCTTGTATTTTCTAGATTTGCATATTCAAGATTTGCACTTTTAAGATTTGTCTTGCTTAGATTTGCTTCAAGAAAATCTCTTCTACGTAAGTCTAAATTACTGAGGTCCATATCCAAATCCTTGTGTAAAACATTGATATTTGATTATCAGTATCATCATGTCAACGAATCCATCAAGTGAATACCCATCCATAACGGAATCCGCTGCGCATTCCGGAAAGCCAGCATCGACAGTTGAAACGTGTTTCAGCATTGTTCGTTTATGGCAAAACAATCTACAAAGGCGAACAGATCATCTAACACAAAATAAGAGTCTATCTATGTGTTCTTAGACAATCTCCTTTTCAATCTAAGTTGGCTATCTTAACGACACAAAGAATCGATTTTATGGTTAATTTCTTCTATGGATTCTCCAGTTTTTTTAAGAACAAAAATGCTTACACAAATCAGGAAACTCTTGACAAGAACAAAACTGCCCATGATTGAGTATTAACGTAATCGCCTTTGTCATCTGTTTGTCTTGTAATATAAACGATTTGTATTCACTTAGTTTCTTACACGATAATCGAAGATTATTTCCTTTGAGCAAGTATAAAATTCGCCCTCTCACAACAACAAATACATAGTCTAACATTGGACTATTACAGTCTCTGCAGTTTTCAGACACCATATGTGGGTCTGGCACAACCTCCACTGGACTACCTTTCAGTTTTTTTGTACCAGTACAATGTTTATTGCTACATCGAAGAAAAAAACCTGTAGCAGATTTAGTAATACCAAATACACTTTTATCATCTTGACACGTAAGTTTTGTGAGGGTTATCCGATATATCTCATCATTCATAATAGGCGTCCTTTTGCAATACTTTCGTTATGAAGTATATCAAAGTGAACAAAGTGTTTCATGATCAAAACACCTTTCATTCGACACGATAGGATCCAAAACCACATCGTGTGAATCCATCATCAAAAGAATCACAACAACTACATCAACCTCTCCCACAAAAATTAACGTCACAGTCGTCGTAAAACTATCGGATATAATCCTATCTTCCAAATTGCTAACCCCTGAGCAACACATCACAGAAAAACCGAATCTTTCGAATCAGTTTGCCATGCGGACGATTCTGAATGTCCCGTCTGAGCCAAATCAATAACTTACGAGTGAGCACATATCGGGTCCACTCTTGTTTGCGCTTTTTGTAGAGTTTCGGATCGGCTTCGTCCATCGCCGTCCACAATGTATCTTTGGGCGTCCCCCACTGTTGAAGGTCTTCCGGAGTGACACCAGCCACTTGCTTGGCTACAATTTCAAACTTTCGCTTGTCGGCAGCCAGTTCAAGCACCCATTTGTCCTTTGATGACGTAACCGGTCTATCGTGCTTTTGGACTCCGAGTGGGTCTCCGAGTCCTTCAGCAACTTTTGCCCGTTTGTAATCCAAGGCTTCTGGTTCGTAAGGCACCTCTAGAAAATCCGTCAACCGTTTCAATGTCTCTTCTGGATTGGAAACAACTTGTTCATAGGAGACATGAATCAAGGGGACACTTGGATTTCGAAGTTCCGCTGCCATTGCGGGGATATAGCGAGACAAAATTGGATTGAAGTCCACAGCGGCTTTATAATCCCCGTCAAAGAAGGAGTTGGCATAGGATGCAAAGATAGCACCCGGATGACGCGTCAGAAAGATGTACTTGGCATTGGGATACACTTTCGTGAGAAATGGCAGTACAAGCGCATTCGCTGGGGTTTTGTCCAAGAAGTATCGAATGTCTGTGTTGCCTTCTGGCTTGGTGATGTCGAACATCTTTCCGTAGAGTGAATCACAATAGGCACGACACGCCTCATAATAGTCTGCATCCTGATTGGGGAATGCTTTCACCAGTTCCCGCATCGCGCTTTGGGCTTGCAGCTGATCAAAGGGTGCCTTTTCCACTGTTTCCCAAAAGCCAAGGTGTGCCAGTGCCGGCATCAAATGTGGCTCAGGTCTAGACACGATCGACGAGGTGGCATTCAAGATGCGCATCAGCATCGTTGAACCTGCACGGGGGGTCGAAATAAGAAATACCAAATTCTGTTCCATCACCAAATCCTGTAGAAGTCTATCTCTGCTCTATCGCTATCGCCCAAACATCGTCGGCCCACTGACCTTCACGGCGGACTTCAGGCTCCAAGGCTATCCCCGTTTCAGCATAGACCGTTTCTCGAGCCAATCGAATTAAACTCGCCACATCTTGAGCTGTCGCTGCATTCAAGTTCACGATAAAATTTGCATGCTTGGAAGAAATCTGTGCATCACCGATTTGGTGCCCCTTTAAACCGACGGATTCAATCAGACGACCAGCATAGTCCCCTTCTGGATTTTTAAACACCGAGCCACAGGACGGTAGATGTAACGGTTGGGTTTCCTTACGACGATTCAAATGGTGTTGAATGGACTCCAACTCTTCGTCTACCCCATTGGTATGGGTCAACAGATGCGTGCGTAAAATAATTGCTGACCACGGTAAGCCAACTCGCCGATACCGAAACTGAAGCTCATCAGCGGAAGACCGATGGATTTTCCCATCGTCCATCCACTCTACCCAATCGACCACGTCGCCAATCTCACCGAGATAAGTCCCCGCATTCATCCGAATAGCACCACCAATCGTCCCGGGGACACCAGCCAAGGAGCCCAATCCTGCCCGACGTTGTCTTTTCAAACTACGAAGCACTTTGGAGTTTGCAATCCCAGCGCCCACCAACAGCCCGTTCTCTGTCCATTCTAGCTGTTTAAAGTCTCCCACCAGTTTGATCGCTATACCTTCAAAGCCCTCGTCACTCAGCAGCATATTGCTACCGTTTCCGAGCATAAGGTATGGAATATTAAGTGCCAACACACCCTGCAGCTGTTCTATTGTACCAATAGAAACCAACCAGCGAAGAACACCCCCGATCTTCCAGTATCCAACCTCTGCAAAGGAACGGTTCTCCTTAAATGAACACCCAAGTTCATTTAATGTTGCGCGAACAGCCTCATCCGTCACAGTGTGACACCGAGCAGCTTACCCAAGAGCGCACGGTCACCTTGGATGGCTACCAAGTTGGTATATAGGTCTAAACCACGAGTTCCACCAAGCTCCAACCCACCACCGGCACGTCCAGGACCACCGTGGTTCTGATTGGGAAGGACAGTACTGGGAGTGAGTGCGGAATCGGCAACTTTACCAGACACCACAAAGAGTCGACCATTCCACACCGCGGCTTTAAGAAGCGCTGCCTGAAGCCACTTACGATCATTTGAATAAAGAGACGAGACCAAACAACCTTCTCCGCGCGCAATATAATCCACCGCAGAATCAACAGAACCATCGTATGGAAGCAGTGTGGTTACAGGACCAAAGACTTCCTTTTCATGAAAGATGGCTATATCGGCATCGTTTGCCACAATCACCGTTGGCGCTACAAAATACCCCTTGCCCTCTGGGGCATTCTTTCCATTTACGGAATGTGAACCACCAATCAAAATAGAACCATGGGCGGCGAGTTCATCAATACCCGCACGGACATCTAACAGCTGCTTCTTAGAAACCACAGGTCCCACATCCACAGCGCGTTCTGTTGGATATCCAACAACAAGCCCTTCCAATCGCTCTACCAGTGCTTCTTTGACGGCATCCATCAACCCTTCAGGGACGAAAATACGACGAGATGCGGTACATTTCTGACCCGCTTTCTGACGAATGTCGGTCACCACATTGTTGAGGAATCGATACCAAATATCTCCGCCCACCTTGACATCGGGGGCGAGTACGGCAGCGTTCAGAGAATCGGCTTCTGCATTGAAACGAACTGACTTATGTAAGACTCCCGCAGACTGACGAAGTTTGGCAGCCGTGGTGGCGGAACCGGTAAAAGCAACCACATCCTGCGCTTGAAGTTTGTCGAGGGCATCGGCTGAATCCCCAGCGATGAAAGACAATATGCCAGCTGGAAGGAAGTCTGCCTCAACAATGATCTTGATCATTTTATAGGTCAATAGAGCCGTTGTGCTAGATGGTTTGGTCACCACTGGCATACCGGCTAAGAAGGCACAGGCAATCTTCTCAAATGCACCCCACGCAGGAAAGTTGAAGGCATTGATGTGAAAGGCAACCCCTTCGCGTGGCAATCGAAAATGTTGTCCCATATGACGAGCATTCGCTGCGATTTTACTCGCGGTCCCGTCCAACTGAAACTTCTCATCACCCATTTTCGCACCGTAGCGACCATAGGTTGACAACGTGCCCGTAGCACCATCCACGTCAAACTTGGAATCTCCTCGTGTCGCACCATTACAATCCCTTGAGACTTCCAGTAAGTACTCTCGCTTGTCATGCAGTACGGCCGCCATTTTTGTCAACAGAGCCCCACGCTCAGCAAATGTCATCGCTCTTAGAGCCGGACCACCAATCGTTCGTGCGTGATCAAAGGCCGATTCAAAATCCAATCCTGTTGTACAAGTGGTAGCGATCAACTCTTCCGTCGACGGGTTAAACAATTCTTCTGCGTCTCCACTACCAACTTGCCATTGGTCACACAAATAGGACTGCAATTGAGTGGGTGCTGTCATGATATGCTCCTTCGGTAACAAACTTTGAAGAGTGATATAACGTATTAAAGCCGTTTATGTCACAGACTGAGCCATTCAAAATTGCTCTCACTGGAATTTGAAAGATTCACATGATACAATCACAGTTAGAACTTTCCACGTGAATATCCCACATGAATGCCACCGAAGATAGAGCCAAGATCAATCGAACCTTACTGAGCAGTCTCATAGGGTTCTTCCTGACCCTAGGGATTGTACAGGTTGGTCTACTCATGACCCTGCACGAGGCTCTTGAGAGTTTGCTTCTCTTGCCGATTCTTTTTCTCTACTTGGGTGCAATCGTCATAGGACGCCGGCAAGACTTAGTTGTCGCCAGCATATTTTTCTTAACTACTGCCCTCATTCATATAGGGGCTAGCAACCTCCTATTCTTTCCCGCTGAATACGGGATGCAACGTGCGTTACTGGTCTTGATGCCCAGTACCTTTCTGCTGCTGCCACAAGCTAAAGATAAGTGGGTAAATGGATTGACCATTGCCAATATTTTGCTCACCATCTTGATAGAGGGTATCGATCCCACTCCCCTTTGGTCGATCAATTTGTCCCTGAATATTGTTTCTTCTATCAGATTGATCACAACGCTGACTGCAACCATCGCCACCACAGCCATCGTGTATCAGTTTTACTTGTCACTGCGTACTCAACAAAAGCAACTTCGGGTGGAGCACCGGCGCTCTGAAGAGTTGTTGCACAATCTCTTTCCTCCTACGATCGTTGAACGATTGAAGCTGCAAGAACGAACGATTGCCGACAACTTTCCAGATGTTACTGTCATCTTTGCTGACATTGTTGGATTCACAAAGATGTCTGAGGAAATGGAACCAGAAAAGTTGCTCTACGTACTCAATAAATTTTTTGGAGTTTAAATGGATTTTTCTAAACTATCTGAAGAAACAATGGAACTAAGTACTCAGATTGGACCTCGACAGCAAAAGCTTCTTTTTGATACAGAATTTTATGAAGATGAAGTAACTTTAAACCCTGCGGGAAGTGTCATA
>CALDQI010000172.1:0-6194 GCA_937911635.1 uncultured Pseudomonadota bacterium
ATGGTTGATAGCATTGTTTCATCAAATTTTTTCACGCTCATCGTATTTGTCCAAAGTTGAAAGTTGAAAGTCTTGTTGGTGTATAACAGGTATATTTGTGAATCCGTTTAAATCCACTCGTCTTCACTTGATTCTTCTTCAGAAGAATCATCAAGTAATTCTATCTGTGATTCATCGAGGGGCTCATTTGAGGGGGGTTCAGGCAATTGATTTGAGGTCAGTTCGTCAGAGTCGTCTTCAGTTTTGTCGTCTTCTCTATTGAACTCTCGTATGCGCTCTCGGAATCCTTCTAAGGCTTCTTCCAAATCATCTTGTTCGTTGTACGATTCAAAGATGGGTCGGATGTCATTGCGTAGAAGGTCTTCATGCACGACATTGTGTGTGAGAGCATACTTTAAGTATGGGTGAAAAATATCGACCAAGCGCGCCAATGTTTTGCAGCAACGACGGATTTGCTCGGTTGTCAACGTACCATCTTCAATAGGGAAGTCGATGGTTGGGCGAACCTCTCCATCACCTGGATCTACTTCGAAGTCAAGGAGTTTGACTTGCCAAGCTATAATCGCAAAACTCTTCAACACGGCATAGGCAGATTCATCCAATGGGATGTGATATGCTGAAGGCACAAAGAACTTGATGTATTCCCCATCTTCTGTGAGCTGGATCACAACGATCAACAAGGTTCGGCCATTTTCATTCTGGTAATTGTCAGCAGGGAATAGGATGACTGGTTCCTGTGTCAATTCATGCAATGAGTACCGAAGATTGGCTTCATCAAGAGCCATTAAGATATCTTCCATCTTGATTGCCATATCACTGCTCACAGGTTGAAGGGTGTATTGAAGTTATACCTTGTCAATGTGTTGTCATGCAAACATCATTCCAAATATTTTGACGATGCATTTGGTGTGTTCTTGTTTTATCTAGACACGATGTGTGCCATGACTATGCTCATCATCAAATATTATTTGTCTTGTTGACCAAAGATATCTCTTTCACGAGCCTTTGAGTTATTCAGTTCATCGACATATCCAGATTTGGCATCTGGAAATGCATCACAATATGTGACGTAAGGTTTAATGTCTAGAATTGGAGTTTGATCCAATAGGTCAATGCCTTCTACGACGATGATATTTCCCTGTACAGAGTGAAGTTTTGGTGCGCTGAGTCCTATTGGGTTCGGCCGATGCGGTGCACGAGTGGCTAATGTGCCCCGTTTTACTTTGGGTCCTCGAGGTGGTTTGACCATCGGGTTCCAATGCCTGTTTAAATGTAGCCATGCAATCACCCAGATTCGGTCAAAGCCATCCAGATCTTTTAGAGCGATAGCAGGTACTTTGTCGGTGAATATTTCAATCCGAGCAATTACGGGGGTATAATCCTCCGGTGTGTGCCTCAATTCAGATTGTCGTGGCGTGCCATGACGTTCTGTATAGGGTGAGTGTACGACTCCGATAGGCTGAATGGATATGGTTTCGGGAAAAGGCACAGCGTCGATATAATTTTTGGGTGGCAATGTTGGCATTGGATTCTCAGGTTTGCTCGCTACGTAGAGATATCTAGATATCTCAAATTGTAAAAATATGCTGCAGTGAAGGATACTTCCATGAAGTAGAGCCTGATTCTCAGTTATGATGTATAACACCTGACGGGAGGGCGTATGCGCAAGATTGAGTTGGTATTGTTGGTCAGCATTGGTCAGTTTGGCTGTACAGAAGATGAGAAAACAGGAGACACAGCACCGGTCATCTCCCCTTTTGCAGAAACGGGTCCGATGACGGGAATGACCACTACCCACAATTCAATTCGGAAAGATCACGGTATTGAAGCCGATTTGATTTGGGATGAGTACTTGGCTGAGGTGTCGCTTGAGTGGCTCGAACACCTAGCTGAAAACAATGGCTGTCAAATGGAGCACAATTGGGACTCTCCGCTCGGTGAAAATTTAATGTGGGCAACATATTATATGAGTGCAGCAGATGTTGTGAATGGTTGGGCGTCTGAAGAGGCCTTTTATGACTACGGTAACAATTCCTGTCAGCCTGGAGAAATGTGTGGGCACTACACACAGATTGTTTGGGAAGCAACCGAGCGAGTTGGATGCGCGATGATCGTTTGTTCAAATGGTACAGATCACATGTGGATGTGCAATTATGACCCTGCGGGCAATTGGGTTGGAGAGCGTCCGTATTAATATTGGAGACGGATTTCATTAGCATCAGTACTACATGGGAAGATAAATAGACTTTTGAGCCCTTTATGTATTGAGAAGTAAATAAAACTAGAGCCCATTATATATAGAAGGAATTGTAGATGTGTTGGACGGTGTTGTTGTACAGTATTTTTCTAAACTTTGCGCAAGCTGAGAACAACGATATTGAGATTGCTACGGATATCGTTACGGAATTGGGTATACTCAAAGTAGGGCAATATTTGCCTTCCTTCAATGGTCAAACCAGTGTGGGCGGGAGGTTATCCTCTAGATCTCTCATTGGAAAAGGCGATGTGGTCGTAGTTTCATACGCTGCAACGTGGTGTCAACCTTGTCGCTATGGCATACCAATCATTGAACGTATGGTTCAGCCTGACGATTCTGTTCAGGCAGTTTACATCGCGTTGGATACAGAGATTGTGAAGGTTCAAAAATGGGCCGAAGACATTGGTATTCGAAGTTCTATAATTGTAGATAGATTCAACGCGATAGCCAAACGTCACGGTGTGATCATCGAAGATCAACCCAGAGAGATTCCCATTACGATTGTGGTGGATGGTAGAGGAATTATTTCACACATTTTCACTACAGAAGGCTTTGACTTCGAAATCAAATTGAGAGAGGCTATTGAGTCTGCATCACAGAGGTCCGTTGAATCTGAGCAGTTTAAGTTACATGACCCAGAGAGTCCCCCCGATGAGCAAGGCAGTAAAGAATAGAAAGTAAACGATGGCCCTTGTTTCTATACAAAGCGGGGTGCTGTCATGGTACATTTTTTCATTGGCTTCGATCTCTAATGGATTGCTTTCCCAGAGTGTCCAGAAATTCAGTTGACGACCTGTAATCTTTTGCCATAGTAAACCAGTTCCATAGTGCCACCCAAGATATAGAGCAACACCAACAGGACTGTAACGACGCATTTGCAAGGTGTGAGTTTGCTCATGATGCAATGTAGATACCGGTTCTCCTTCGACGATGAACAGCATTCCAGGAAGCGATAAGCCCAATCCACCCATGTGCAACCGCTCGACCGTGAAGATCTTCGGCGGTAGAAACATCAATGCCCAAAGGACCCAACATATCCATAAATTTAACAGGATGCTGAGGTCAGAAAAGGAAAAAATGAGATCAGACCAGTTCATAATTCGCTCCGAAAAATGTACGATTGTACAGCATACCAGACGAATTGACCTATGGATATTCGGACACTAAATCACAAGGAAAAGATGGATCCAAATCGCTTTGAAACATTCAGACAGTTTTATCCCTACTATCTGTCTGAACATCAGAATCGGACATGTAGACTCTTGCACGTCATGGGGTCGATTCTTGTACTCGTTGAGTTGGGACTTTTGGTCGCTGGAATATTGACAGGTTGGGCTTGGATGGCGTTGCCTGTGACAGGGTATGGATTTGCGTGGGTGGGGCATTTTTTCTTTGAGCACAACAGACCTGCGACATTTACCTATCCACTGTGGAGTTTAATGGGAGATTGGCTCATGTTCTTCGAGGTGATCACTGGTCAAAGAGGGCTGACAGAGTAGTTGCTTAGAGGATTCGTTAAAATGTCTGATTCAATTTGCATGTCACGTTTCCACCTTTATCCCAGGAGAAGTGATGATGTGGATTGTATGGTATACGGTGTTTGGATGTTCAGATGGTGAGGCAAATGGACCTCTCAATGATGAGTCTGATTCTATAAAAGTATTGGCTGTGTCAGCCGATCATTTTGAACAGGACGGTTTAAAATCGGATGTGTTTGAAAAGGCATTGAAGGCTTTTGAGAAGGCAAAGTCGACGAACGTGACGACTAAAACGGTATACACGATCATTGATTTGCGGATGCACAGCAAAGAGAAGAGACTTTGGACAGTGGATCTAGCTACTGGGGAGTTGTTGTTTAATGAAGTGACTACACACGGTAGACATTCAGATTTGGATCACAATGGGTACTTAGACAGCGTCAGCAACACACCCCAATCTAAGCAAACGAGTGTTGGACTATACCGAACTGCAGAAGTGTATACAGGAAAACACGGTCGGTCTCTACGTTTGGATGGTCTAGAAGAAGGGTTTAATGACAACGCGAGACAGAGGTCCATCGTGATTCATGGGGCTGAGTATGCGGGTGATTCTTTCATAAAAAAGCATGGGAAGGCGGGGCGGTCGTTGGGCTGTCCGGCGGTTTCGGATGAGGTTTCGGATGCCTTGATTTCAGCGATTAAAGAGGGGGCATTGCTGTTTGTGTATGCACAAAATGATGAGTGGCTCAAAGAGTCTAATTTCTTAGAGTAAGCATGAGCCTCCTCTGATTCAGAGAATATATTTCTGGTTGCGGTATCAATTGCACCAGAATTCAGTATGATGAAGCGTAGAATTGACTGCAGTTGGAGCATCTATGCGAATCATGTCCTATTCCCTTCTACTTTCACTATTGGCCTGTACAGGTGGTGAAAATGTTATTGAAAAGCAGAACAATACAGCGCCATCGGTGTTGATAGCTTCACACTCACCAGACGTTGAGATTTTGGAAGGATATATAGAGTCTTTTCGAGCTACGGTATCGGATGATGACAACGAGTTTTCGGAATTGACGGTCGCTTGGTATGTCGGAGATGAAATCGTTTGTGATTGGGCATCGGTTTCTCCTGCTGGCGAGTCCTTTTGCGACATCATCTTTGCTGCTGAAGATACAAATGTCATCGCCGAGGTTCGGGACCCAGTTGGCGCTGGTGGACGAGCAGAGGTATCCGTTTTGGTTGTACCAACGGATGCACCGACCGCTCAGATATTATCTCCAACTCAGAACTCGAATCACTATTCAGACCAATTGATTCATTTCTCTGGTTTGATAGGAGACAATGAGGATGCCACTGAGGACTTGATTGTATCGTGGTCATCGAGTGTGGATGGGGATTTGATACTGGACACCAGTCCCGACGCTGACGGAGTGATTTCAGATTATGGATATTTGTCGGAGGGCCAACACGCCCTTGAACTCAGAGTCGAGGATTCCTCTGGGAAAATTACAAAAGAACAACTTGTTTTACAAGTCGGTGGAGAAAATGCACTGCCAACATGTGAATTGTTGACCCCTTCGAATCAATCGTCCTTCCAAGTAGGGGAAGCGATTGTGTTCGAGGCGACAGCACTAGACAACAATGTCGGTGCTTCTGAACTCAGCGTTACGTTTAGTTCAGATAAAGATGGAACCTTAGGACAAACGCCAGTAAACAGTGATGGGTCCTTAACTTTCGTCACAGATCAACTGTCCAACAATACACATGTGATATTTTTGGTGGTAGAAGATGAAGTGGGCGCCTCTTGTCAGGATTCTATTGTAGTGTCTGTTGGCACTCCACCAACCGTAGAGATAATTGAACCCCAAAGTGGAGAAGTCTTTAGTCTCGGTACCGATATTTTGTTTAATGGTTCCTTATCGGATGCTGAAGATGCGATGAATGATATCTCCGTTTCCTGGACATCCTCTTCTGCAGGGGAAATCGTTACTGGTTCTCCAGATTCTCAAGGTTCACATCAGTTTTCGACGAATACGTTGTCCGCTGGTTTACACACGATTTCTCTAAGTGGGGTGGATACAACGGGACTCACGGGTTCAGATACCATTACAATCCGAGTCAACACACCTCCGACTGCTCCGACTGTTACTCTGGGTCCCGATCCGATCTATGGGGATGGAACACTCACCGCAACAGCCAGTGGTTCCACTGATGATGATGGAAATCCAGTAACGTACACCTATGAGTGGTATGAAGATGGTAATTTACATTCATCGACATTGACAAATGTGGGTGCGTCCAATTTAGATGTTGGAGAAGTATGGACGGTACGGGTGATACCGAATGATGGGTATACCGACGGAACGTATACTGAGGCGAGCATTACCATTTCCAATAGTGAACCAACGTTGACGACCCCTGTGATCTCCAGTTCGAGTGGTGGAATCTACAATGACTCGGTC
>CALDQI010000173.1:0-16004 GCA_937911635.1 uncultured Pseudomonadota bacterium
AATGTTTATTTTGGATAAAATTTCAGAATTAATTGGGATAGAATGTATTAAAACAGAATATAAGTCAAATAAAATAGATGAAAATGTAGAAACAATTTTAGTAAATTTTAAAGAATTATATGAAATAATAATTCACGTTTATAATAATTTGAATAAGGACCAATATTTATTGACAAGAAAATGTTTAAAAATAGTTTATGAAAAGATTAAAGGAATTATTATTAAGTATAATGGTTTTTAGATGATATTAAAATATAATTTAAAGTTTAATAAAATATTATTTAAATAATGGAATTAATTTGTGCATCGGGCTGTGAGTTGACTGTTGAAGGAAACAGATCCACCGACTGTTGAAGACGCTGCCTCCGCTCTAGAGTATCCCAATACTCACGCATTCTCACCGAGGCACCTTCAGAAGTGTCTCTACTTAAATACGATTGAACCAAATTGTAGTCGACGACAGACTCCTGACGTAAAATGGAAACAAATGTTTGGTCCACCCTCGATACGTTGTACCCAAGTTCTCCAGTCATCCTTGGTCCCGTTAAGATGGCATATGGCAACGGCAAATTGGAGAATCGTTGTGCAATGATGGAGCCAAAGTCTGGTGCGTTGGTCAATCTGGAACCAGTAAAGAGCAGGCGTTCACATTTTGTGTGACTGATCGAGCCCACTCCAATCCCGTTGATGATCACGCTTTGATTGGCAAACTGATCCATAAATGCTCGAACATTCGGTCTATTGGGTGAGTCCACATAGGTTAGCCCACCAACCGACCGAGTCTCTCCATCGGATGCCGTATCAATTTGTCGACTGGAAAACTTCGGGTCAAAGAGCATCGAAACGTCCCAGCCACCCTGTGAATACACCACCAATAAACGTTGCGTTTGTTCAGAGGACGACGCAAGAGACAATCTTGGCATCACTGTCCCCGCACCCAACAATCCCAATAGTCGACGTCTTCTCATTCTCGCCACTCCAGCCATAAATCAATCCACACGACATTTTCTTGCATTGGAAAAACAAACTCTGACCCCAGCTGCTGTGGTCCAGTGAACTGCTGACCTTCCCAATGAAGTCCAGACACCGTTGTACCGAATGCACTGGAGAGCACATTGTCCCTAGACATTCTCCAGCCCCACTCCTCTCCTTGTTCATTCCACCACTGAACCAGCAATGGATTGGTGTCTCTCTCGTGTACATCGAGTTCCCACAAAGACTGATAGGCCTGTATCCCTATCCACGATTGTTCTTCTGTCCACGTATCTCCGTCCATCTCAATCTGAACGGAAACGTCCAATGAATCCTGCCAGTTATCAAGTCCCATTGGCAAACCAGGCTCAAAGGAGACCGCCGAGACCTGTCTCCCATTCGTGTCCCACTCTTCATATCCTTCGAACACGGCTTCTGTACCATCGAAAGCATAATACTCCATTCGAGTCAGCGTGTTATCGGGCGCAATACTATCGTTGTCTTCGATGTTTCGATACAAGATGTATCCATTTTCATACAGACCAAACGTTGAGAAGATCAATCGACTGGTTCCTCTCGCTTCGCCGGCGAATTCTGGCGTACTGGTTTCACTCCCCTGTGCGCCGCACAGAGCCCACTGCTTAAACCTCAATCGTTCAGTATCCGATATCCCTCCAGATGGAGGCATGGTTTGAAAGTGTACAGCCCGAACATAGGAACGCACAGCCCATTGTTTCGCATCTGCGTAGGTGTCTAAATTCACATACTCTGGCGCACCAAATCGCCTTCCAGAAGGCAACTTCGAGGCATGACATCCCGTGCAGTAATTCCGTAAAAATGGCTCTCCCACAGTAGCATATGTGATTCGATCATCACATTCCACAGGCAGCTGTGTAGAGTCCTCTGTACAAGCAAACAACAACCACATCATCTGAGCACCGCCCTAGGGTCATGGATCAACACCGCTAGGACTGTTGACCAAGCCGCCAACTCTCCGCGATCTGCGCTCACGTTGTTCCATAGATTGACCAAGGCTTGTACTTCAGCATTTGAAGCATCGACGAACTCAGAGTGCAACGTCTGTTTCCAGTGCAATATCTGCCGCTGACGATCCGCATCCGTCTCTCCCATCACTTCTGTGAGTAGGACTCTGTCCTGAATGCTTTGTGTTAACAGATCATTCTCCAATACATTGGAAAGTTCCGTTGTTAGCCATTCCAGTGCCAGATGGTGTCCAACCGTAAAAGCCGAATTGGCGGTCAAAACACCCAGATTGTCTGTGGAACCAAACAACACTCGATGTTCAGGCGACCAAACAAGCTTACTGAGTACAGGGTCCTCATTGTCAAGACGACTCATTTGGACCAATGTTTCAAGCAGTTGCTCTGGTCTCAACACCCTCGATCTTTGCTGGACATATTCAGGAGATTGTACAATGTGACCAACGAGTTGATTGATGGAATAGTCGGACTGTACAAAGATGTGGGTTAAATCAATTTTTTCCAGATCATCAATCTCAGTATCCTCGACAAAAAAGTTCCACGTTTGTTCGACCATACACTGAGCAAATCGAGCATCGGATGCAGTGTAGGCGCCCAGTTCACTTAAATTGTTGAGCGGAAGTCCAAAGAAACTAGGTTCTGTAAGCCCGGCAAACCAACGCTGCTTAAATGTCGATGCCACGCCCTGTTGATCATAGGACAGGTTGATATTCTCTTGGAATGCACCAAAGACACTGGCTAAGGGGTCTAGACTGGCGTGACAGGTCACACATTCGGGTTGGGTTTGGATAGCGGTTTCAACATTGTCTAACGACACCTGTGAAAAGTCAAACGCCACATCACGCTCCAGGTAATCCTGACATAGAAACGTGGCGGAGTAATAGTTCGCTCGTGCACGATTGTGATTGAGAAAATCTACAAAGTGACGGGTCCACAATACTCTAGAACTCAGGACACCAGCCGCAGGATGCTCTCTCAATGTCTGATGCATCCCCCAATCTAGCAGCTCTGAATCGTCGGCAAAGACACTCGCCAACACCTCATTTGTGGGTACCGAGTCGGTTGTCACAATGTTTGTAAAAGGTGCATTGGATAAGATGGTTTGCTCAATGTAAGCCAGAGGTTCCCAACCGATCGCTTGTTCTTCTTCGAGAGTGAAAGCCATGGATGCAAACCGCTCCTCTTGTCCAATCCAAACTGCCGTATGAAGAAGGTCATTCCAATACCACGCCATCTGATGAGCAAAGGCAGGTTCAGAGAGCCACGAATCCAAGATGTCAGTTATCGTGTCTGGATTTTGAGCGGCCCAGTCCAATTCCTCTGGGGACGGCCTGTAGCCTCGAATATCGAGAGAAGCACGGGCAAACCACTGCATACCAAGTTCAGTCACACCAGCACTCCAATCTCGTTCTTCTTCCTGAGATGGACTGCGGACGATCTGAACCGTGCTCGAGGCTTCATCTTGACAGCCAAGCAAACTGATGTAAACCAGAAATCCGTTCATGGTTCAATTTTAACATAGAAAATGGAACGAGACACTCAATCGACCAGACTTCTCACGCACCGAAACCCAATCCCGTTGCTGCTTGCTCCAACCGGTTCTGGTTGACGATAATGAGTTTGAACATCTCCAACACCAGTCGCATGATTCCCCGATCGAACGACTCGAGCTTCAAAAGCATTGCCTTGTCCGTCATCAAACCACCCTGTCTCTGGACCAAGAGGGTCAACTGCTGGTGACTCTGCATAATAATCCATACCAAACCAATCCGATACCCATTCTGCAATGTTTCCCGCCATATCATGAACTCCGTATGGCGATGTGCCATCAGGATAACTACCAACAGGAACTGTATCTCCAGTGCACTGCTCTCCGATGAACCCAAAATTGGTCAAGCTGCACGTTGGATCTGAATTTCCCCATGGAAACTGTCTACCATCATCTCCTCGTGCAGCCTTTTCCCACTCCGCCTCTGTAGGAAGACGTTGATCCATAAACCCACAGTAGGAATCTCCAGACCACTTGAACACCTCATTGACAGGATGCTGTTCATAGCCCTCCATCACTACAAAGCCCATGTGCGTCATCAAAATCCGCTCTGGAAAAACGTCATCATCATCATCGATATCGTACAGTTCTAGACCATCTTCCGTGACATTGTCAAATCCCAGTTCAAGCATCTGATTCAAAAAATCCGAGAACTGTTGATTGCTCACTTCATAAACGTCGATGCAATAGTCAGACAGTGTAATGCTCCGTTGAGGACTACTCCACGGGGTATTGTTTTCTCCCCGCAAGAATTCACCCGCTGGAATGTATCGCTCAGTCAGTGGCGTCACATTTGAATTGCCATCATCACAATCGGCACGTTCCAAATCAACTGTGCTTGACCACAGTGGGTACCCATCACCATCAGCATCCACCTCTTCTATCACTTCAGTATCAGTCCCTGTTTCTTGAGCAACAGCCGTGTCTGCATTTATGGCTGAGTCTATTGATTTGGGCTGACAAGCAAAGAACCACAACATTAAGGTCTCCTTGTTTACACACAGTGTATCCTACTGATCGGAAAATCCAACATCCAATTCCTTAGTGATGGTAAACATATTTTTAGATACCCTTTGCGAAGCGGAATAAAGTAGTACATTAGGCATCAGCTGCATCAAACATTATCCGGATACTCTATGAACCGACTTACATTTATGACCTGGTTAGCTATTGGATGCAGCAACTCTTCTACCAAGCCTCCTTCTCTAGCTCCGAATATTGTGCGCGGAATTTTAAAAGACTACACAGTGTCCGACTGTGAGTTCGCCGTCAATATCGATGTTATTCAAACAGGTATTGAAGAGCCCATCTACCTAACCGAGGTAGATAAAGATGGACGCTTTGAGTTAAAACTCCCCAAAGGGTCTACTGATGCGCCTCTCCATGTCTACGGATTTTGTTATGACAGTACAACAGATCTGGACTCCGATGTCCCCATTTGGAGTACAGAACCATTTCTTCTATTACCAACATATGACGTCAGTAAACCGATCACATTGATCAAAGCCATCCTTCCACAGGATGGGGACTTTGTGGCAGATCCGTTGGTGATCAACGAACGGTCAACAGAGTATACTCTGTGGTCACAGAACCCCTTACTCATTGAATACTATGACTTGCGGAATCCAAAGCGTGACGCAAGCGCTGCAGGAAGCCTCCCTGAGATCCGACAAGGTGGGATCTCAACGAAGACTCAACTTACACATATCTTTGCATTGTTGTCGTTTCTCAAGGCAAACAGTGAACCCTACTTACAAGAGTTACTGCTCCCGCATCCTGAAGATATCCAAAAATTACATCCAGACCTACTTCCAACCTCACCACACCTCCAAATCACTCGGGGAGTGTTGGACAATGCTTGTCTCGCACTCAAGTTGCCATGCCCCTCGTTGAACACCCTGAGACAGCAACAGTGGATCGTAAATGACAAGTCTAGCCTACCAGAACCCAAGGTCACTCAATTAAAAGCCCAACTTTGGTTTACCGGTCACCACTTTATTCAACAACTCTTACTCACCCAACAAACCATTCCCCTCACAATCCCTATGCCCTCGGATCTGAAGACTATCAAGACAGTTGAAGATGCCAACGTCATCCGTGCACGCTGGGATGAACTGTATGAAACGTACAAGGTTACCAAGGTGTATATTTATGAATCTTTCTAGAACTAGTTCACATGCAACTTTACATTTACTGGAGCGCGTCCAGACAGCATCGAGTACCCACATCGGTTGCCATCGTAGCGCTGTCAGAGAAGAATGCTCTGGAACGGCAACGACCCAAACCAGCTGACAAAATGGAGCCACCTCCCCGCAGTACACCGCCATCGTCATTGTCTAGAGTCACCCATTCCCAAACGTTGCCCGTCATATCAAAAACCCCATCAGGAGTTCTGCACTGTGGATGACTGGCACTATTTGCAATCACAGTTCTAGAAGCAACATCTTTTGAGGCGCAAACCGCCGAACGATATTGAGAACCATAGGGATACCCCTTCCAATCTGGTCCCTCACAGGCAAGTGTCCATTCCGCTTCAGTACACAAACGTTTGTTTTGTTGCTGACAAGCCGTCTTTGCATCACTCAAAGTCATCGAGTTTGTGGGTCGATCGGCTACTTGATTGGGAAACTCATATTGATCGATACAAAAATTACCGATTCCAATCATATCATCAGGGCACTTACCCCCACCCCAAGTCAGACCAGTCGGTACCCATTCTTCCCCACGACAACATCGAAACCCCACATCCTCATACGCCATATTTTTAGAGGTCACCGGATATCCATCAAAAGGTCGGCAGAGTCCCTTCTGAGGCTCTACCATCCATGACCCCCCGCGAATCTCAGCGAGTTCACGCATCTGGTCATCCAAACCCACTGAGAGAAGGGGCGCTGTAAACGGTGTGGACGTCCACTCCCAAACCCCTCCTGACATATCGTGTAAACCGTATATATTTGTACAGGCTTTCATCGTTCCTGAGGGTACCGGACTACTCAGTTCTAACGCGCAACCACCCTTCACATAATGACCACCCATCGAAAAGGCCTGACCATCTCCACTACAAGCCTGCTCCCATTCATATACACCACACAAACGCTTACCGGCTTGTGAACAGTATTCGGTTGCCTCTGTCCAAGTGACAGCAGCCATTGGCGATGTTCCTTTGCGATTCGGGTACTCGTAGCGATCCATCCAACCACCGTGGGGAAGTTGAACTTCATTTGTCGCATCGTATTGCTGTGTACTCTGAGCCGATTTGAGACGTTGTTGTCGGTCCAAGGAAACCAGTTCTTCTGTCAGTGGGGTTTTACTCCAACAACAGCGGGTTCCTGCAGATACAATCTTGTGAGTTGGACTCAGTCGATAATCGGGCATCCTAGAGTATCTTCCCGTACAGTCTGCGTAGATCTCATGGGTGTAACTGGCACCGCCTTCAAGCATCCCTCCTAGACCTTTCCAATCATCCAAAACCCACTCTTCTAGATTTCCAATCATATCAATGACGCCAGCAGAGGTTTTACAATCTGGAAAAGAACCAGAAGGCACAAATTGTTCCTTTGACATCATCGATGTATGAGTCGAAGTTTGTGCTGGAGATTGATTACAGGTTCCGAAAACGTGCTCTGCACCGTATCCATAACGCAAGTTCTCTAGTCCTAAGCAAGCATGTCGCCATTCTGCACTTGTACACAGTCGCTTCTCTTCGTCTGCACACAAATCTTGAGCCTCTACAAGAGACAGACCGGATAATGGTGTTGCACCCGTTCTATTTGGATACTCAAATCTATCAATATAATACGCAGGGATATCTGAGGTTCCATCAATGGAAACCATTGTCGTAAAATCTGGCTCTCCAAAAGCCGTTCGAACAATCAACCACATGTACATCTGTTGGCTGTAACAACACCAGACAAAAAATGAAAACACCTCTGTAGGAAAACAAGAGTTCTTACAGAGGCGAAACAACTTAAATACAGAAGTAAAAGTGCACGCCTTGAGAGACTCGAACTCCCGACCTGCTGATTTGGAATCAGCTGCTCTACCAACTGAGCTAAAGACGCATATTTTCAGAAAATGTAATTGAAATCAGGTGAGCCGTCAAGGCGCAAAGACAAATTCTACGCGCCCAAAAGACAAGCCACCCTATCTCCAATTGTGCAGGTAAACTCAGTTGAGTCCTTTTGGATGACCCTGTTCCAATTCTTCTTCCGTCGCATCACGGACCTCAACCACTTCCACTTTAAAGGTCAATGTCACACCGGCAAGTGGATGGTTGCAATTGAACGTGTACAAATCGGTCTTTTCATCGTAACTATCCATCACTATCGGCATTACACCACCGGTGTCATCTTGCGCCATCATTTGAAGCCCCTTTTGAAACTGGACTTCCTCTGGAAGTTCAGACCCTGCAACTTGAATAAAGGCTTCTGGATTGAATTCACCATAAGCATCTTCTGGTGAGATTATAGCGGTGAAAGCATCTCCGGACTTCTTTCCAGCCATATGGATCTCTAGTCCAGGAATGATATTTCCAGCACCGTGCAAATATGGCATCGGGTCTTGACCTTCTGATGAATCCAAGACTTCACCGGATTGATTGGTTAAAGTGTAGTGAAAACTTCCAACTTTGTTTTTGGCTATGACGGACATGGTGACTCCCATTCGTTTATCGTAAATACAATCGTTTACACATCAATGTGCGCGACTGCTTATATTCAGTCCTCAATGCAATTGCGATTTTTTTGTTGTCGGTGGACAGAAATATACTGAAGAGGGTTATGCTTAGAACATGCGAACCAGTCTACCCAGAATATTAGCGATCGGAACAGCCAATCCGCCAAACAAAGTCTCCCAACAGGATATCCTCGACCGATTTGAAGTGACCAACCCTGTTGTACGCCGAATTTTCCAGGCTTCTCACATCCAAACGAGACACCTTTATCTGCCGGACAGTGACAATGGAGTCCCAAACGAATCTCAGGCTGAACTGCTAGCGAAACATCGAAAGGGCGCTCTAGATATGGGTTCCAGAGCCATACAAGAATGCTTAGACAATATGGGTGTCGAAGCATCCGAAGTCGATATGCTTTGCTGCATCTCTTCGACTGGTTTTATGTTGCCTGGTTTAACGGCGATGTTCGTGAAACATTTGGGATTTCGAGTCAATTGCCACCGAATGGACTTGGTTGGTATGGGGTGCAATGCCGGCTTAAATGGCCTCAATCCCGTCACGGCATGGGCTGCTGCAAATCCAGGTAAGCTGGCTATGATGGTCTGCTGCGAGGTTAACTCAGCATTGTATGTATACGACGACACCATCGGAACGGGCGTTGTAAACAGTCTATTCGGCGACGGCTGTGCGGCAATTCTGGTCCGATCGGACATCCAAGATGATGCCCGTTTTGCACCGCAAGTTTTACACTTTGAAAGCCACCTCATTCCGGATACTTGGCGCGCGATGAGCTATCACTGGTCTGAAGATCACGGAAAGTTTTCTTTTAATTTGGATCGAGATGTTCCATACGTACTTGGTGCAAATGCTCAGATCCCAGTGGGAAATCTTCTCAAACCATTTGGACTAAAAGTTCGACACATCGATCACTGGATCATTCATTCTGGTGGTAAAAAAGTGATCGACGCCATCAAATACACAGTCGGAATAACGGCACATGATGTCAGACACACCATCAATACACTGAGAGATTTTGGCAACCTAGGTTCTGGAGCATTTCTATTCAGTTACAGACATCTGTTGAATGAAGGAAGTGTCAAACGGGGTGACTATGGAGTCATGATGACAATGGGTCCTGGTTCCACAATTGAAACGGCATTGCTCAAATGGTAAACACTGGAGTCCAACCATGACAACATTCGACACATTTAACACCATTCGACTTGAAGAACACGATACGGTTGCAACCATAACACTGGTCGCAGAGCACTCATCAATGACAATGATCCGTGAAATGGGAGCTATTCTAGACCATCTAGAAGACAACAGTAATGCCAGCATCATTGTGCTGAAGGGTCAAAATGGCCGATTTAATTTGGGACTCGACTTCAAAGAATTCACCCCGGGTCAGGCACTGGATATCCATGGGTTTCACAAGTGGGAGAAAATGTGTGTACGTCTTGAAAGAATGCGTGCGCTGACCATCTCACTACTCAATGGAAACACCGTGGGTGGTGGTGTGCAGCTCGCTTTGTGCACCGATATACGACTTGCTCATCCCAGTACGACGTTTCAATTGCCAGAGGTCAAAATGGGATTTCTACCCGGTATGGGCATCTTTCGAGTTGCCAAGAACATCGGTTTGGGACGTGCAAAGCAATGGATTCTACAATCCTCTAGGCTCACTGCGACTCAGGCTTTGAACTGGGGACTCATCAATGATGTCTCTGAAGATTTAGAGGGTGTCCTCCAAGCACACATCGAAGCCAGTTCTCCTGTGAATCCGGTCGCCATCCAACTTGCACGACGATTGCTCAATGAGAGTTTCCACGACAGCTTTGAAGACGCAATTGGACACTTCTTAGCCGCTCAGCAACGAGCCATCAGTCATGACCAATTTTTGAAAACTGTCGATAAGCACTCCTAAGAGTTGTGATGTCCTCTCAAGCCAAGAATACACTGAGACCATTTGAGCCCAATATAGAAGTTCTCAAACGCATCCGACCGATGTGTGAGGCTGACGTTCGCCGCATTGCCGATCTGCATCACCAGGCGATGGGAAAATCATTGTGGGCTCAGCTGGGACAACGATTTTTGCGAGAAATCTACCGCGGGATGTTGAGTACACCGTATTTCTTGGGATTTGTGTATGAAGAACAAGGGCAAATTGAAGGGTTTATAGCCGGTTCAGAAGACACTGCGACAATGATGAAGCAAGTCTTCTTCGCGCGGTTTCATCGGTTGAGCGTCGCGGGGGTACTTGGTCTTCGAAATCCTGCGGTCATTAAACACCTTCTAGAAACTCCCTTCTATTTTCGAAACAGCAATGCTCCAAATAGTGACTCCATCTCAGCTGAATCTCTATTCTGCTCGTTCACCCCAAAACTTAGAGGGAAACGTGTATCAGGTCACATCAACAAAGTGCTCTTTGACACCCTACTCCACAGGGGACACCCTGAAGTAAAAATCACAACCGAAACAGACAACGAAGGTGCCAACAGGCAGCTTACTTCTTGGGGCTTTGAAAATAGAGGACCATTTCGCTTTTATGGAAAGGAAATGGTCCTCTATGTTTTAGAGTTACCCAAATGTGAACGGTTAATTCCATTCGACTGGACGCATGCTCAAGCCGTTTCGAATTTCCAATCCACCAACCCAGACACAGTGTGATAAGGCCTAATTATCGTTTCACCAAACGGCAAGACGTCGGGAAGTTGCCATGTTTGACGTTTCAAAACCACTTCTCCATCGTTGTATGGTAAACCATAATAATCCGCTCCAAACCGGGCTGAAAAGTCTGCCAGTTTATCGAGTTTCCCAACCGACTCAAAGGCAGTCGCATACAACTCTAAGGCTGCATAGCTGGTAAAACACCCCGCACAGCCACAGGCCGTCTCTTTAGCAGTTTGTGCATGCGGTGCTGAATCGGTCCCCAAGAAGAATCTTGAATCACCACTGGTCGCAGCTTGTAAGAGTTCTTTTCTATCGGGTTCGGTTTTAAGAATGGGTAAGCAATAGAAGTGAGGTTTAATCCCCCCCACGAGCATATCATTGCGATTGTTGAGCAAATGTTGAGGTGTGATGGTCGCGGCGAGATTTTCATGACCTTCTTCGCGAACAAAATTAGCAGATTCTGCAGTGGTTATATGTTCGATGATCATTCGTAGAGTCGGGTGTCTTCGGCGTAACTCGACCAAAACCTCCCGAACAAACACCATTTCACGATCGAATATATCCACGTGTGGGTCGGTGACTTCCCCATGAATTAGGAGAAGCATATCGACTTCTGCAAGAGCGGCACAAACGGCATCCATTTGTCTCCAGTCAGAGACTCCATGATCAGACAATGTTGTTGCGCCCGCAGGATACCATTTTACAGCTACAACACCAGCCGCCTTAGCGTCTATGACGTCTTGGGGTGATGTTTGGTCGGTGAGATACAGCGTCATCAATGGAGAAAATGACAGGTCTTCTGGCACGACAGCGGTGATGGCATTCCGATAATCGACAGCCTTTTCAGCCGTTGTCACTGGAGACTTTAGATTCGGCATAACGAGAGCCCTTCCAAACTGCAAAGCGGTGTGACGAACTACATCCGCCAACACCGCTCCTTCTCGAAAGTGCACATGAAAGTCGTCAGGCCTAGGCAGAACGAGTTCATGGTTTGTCTGCATTAAACATCCAAAATATCGTCAAGTGCATCCATCTTTCGAAGTACTTCTTCCTCACCATCGGTCAGATAGTCATCTTCACCGAACTCTTCCGTATAATCAGCCAGTACCTCTTTTTCACTAGAGTCACGCTGAGCACCTTTATTTTTCAATGAACGCAAACTACGCTCTAACTTATCGGCCGCAATATCTATCGCCGCATTGAGTTGATCCTCAGTAACCGAAACCACAATCGATTCCTTTCCAGGAATGGATACAGATACTTTTAAGTCGACTTGTGACCCATTTTCCTCAGCTTCTGCACGTACACTGACGTCAGAGCCGTCCAATTGATGTCGCAAGATGGGACGGTGAAGTTTTTCTTCAGCATATCGTTTGTGGTACGTGCTGAAAGCATTACTCGATGAATGTCCTACAAATTTCATAGGTTGACCTCGTTTGTTGTTCAAGGAGTACCCCATGTACCCCCTGTATTTATTGTACGTACAAAATGCCCTTTCACCACTGTTTATTTGTAAAATTATGCATAATTTATTTAGCGACCTCAAAATTACCCAATAAAAACGGGTACTTCCGACTCTCAAAAAAATGCCGTTCCTGTCACGCAATTGACACATTGTGAAAAGAGAATGCTGCAACTCGTCAAAAGAACTTCAATGGGTTACTGCCTTTGCGAAATTACAATTTCAAAACCGCACCACTTTGGAGATCACCATGGAAAGAACCTTATCCATCATCAAACCTGACGCAACTGCAAAAAATGTCGTTGGTAAAATCGTTGCTCGCTTCGAAGAAGAAGGCTTGAACATCGCTGCCATCCGTAAAGTCCACATGTCTAAGAAAGTCGCTGAAGGCTTCTATGCTGTACACAAAGAACGTCCCTTCTTTGGTGACTTAACTGACTTCATGAGCAGTGGTCCTTCTGTTGTTATCGTCCTCGAAGGAGACAATGCCATAGCCAAAAACCGTGCAATCATGGGGGCAACCAATCCAGCGGACGCAGCGCCAAACACGTTGCGTGCTTTATATGCAAATAGCATCGATGCAAACGCCGTCCACGGTTCTGACTCTCAAGAAAATGCAGCCATCGAGATCGCTTACTTTTTCCGCGACACCGAAATCTACAGCTAAAGATTTGGTGGTCATCAATCTTTGAACGATGTCTTCAGGCCTGATTGAAAGACATTTGAAAAGCATTGATCAGCAAGATACACAGAAAGGGATGGTTCGCCATCCCTTTTTTGCGTAACACTGTCCCCCATGATTTTATGCTCCACTCCATTATGACCAGATTGGTACAACAACTCATCAAACGAGAATTACTCTTACTCAAACCCGGTGGTTCAGTACCTATACTGATTGAGGATTTGCTGCGATTGATGCCTCAGGCTCAGTTCGGGTCCCATTTCGGAGGCTGGCTCTCTAGTGAACTCATCAAACACCCTAGCGTCGATGAACTCTTTGCATCCGATGAAGATCTGACAGATATGCTTCGATTCTTAGGATAAACCTCATTGTGCAACTATATTTCTCGAGCGTTTAAATGAACGAAGACAACGAACAAGGAAAGGACCCTATCCTGATGGGGCTTGATGAAGCCGGACGCGGATGTATCATCGGCGATTTGGTCGTGGGCGCCTTCTGGATCCCAGAATCTCAACTACAGGCTCTGAAAGATACTGGGGCTACGGATTCGAAAAAGCTCTCTGTAAAGAAAAGACAGCGCATCCTTAAGATCCTTCCAGACATCGGTGAACAAAATAGAGTTCACATTACACCACAGCAAATTGATAATGGGAATTTGAATCAGCTTGAAGAATTAGCATTTATAGAGCTGATTTCAGGTGTACAACCAGATGTCATTTACATTGACGCACCAACCCATCCCTCTGGTATACCAGCAGTCGAGAGACGACTCAAACAAGCATTGATCGCTCGTAATGCATACACCGAAAATACATTGCCCACATTCATCATTGAACCAAAGGCAGATTTGAACTATCCAGTTGTATCCGCAGCATCCATCGTGGCAAAAGTCCATAGAGACCTAGGTCTAGAACAAACACCGGCGCTGGGCTCTGGGTATCCATCAGATCCAAAGACTCGAAGCTGGCTTAAAGAGATCATTCGATCCAAACAATCCTTTCCACCATGTGTACGTCAGCGCTGGGGAACCATTGACAACTTAAAAAGAGAAGTTGCACAGGAGCAGTTGTCGATTCAATGGGATCATTCAGATGAGCCAAAATCATGAACTTCCCCATTCTAGATGGATCGGTATCCTTAGGTCTATCGATTCCAATGTACAATGAAGAAGGCGCCGTAGATCAGGTCATACACCAAACCATGTATGTACTTCGGAAAGCCAACATTCCTTTTCAGTTGGCAGTGGTGAACAATGGTTCTACCGACTCAACAGGTGCTATCATCGACAACCTGAGTACGCAAAACTCTGAAATCACACCAATCCACTTTAACAGCAATCAAGGCTATGGAGGAGGGATACTGGCTGGAATGCGTGCCTTAACAGCACAGAACTTGGATTGCGTTGGATGGATGTGGGGTGATGGACAAGTTTTACCCGATGTTCTTCCAAAATTGGTCAAAGCCTGTTCACAGGGTGCACACTTAGCCAAAGCAGAGCGTACCCAACGTGAAGATGGAGTGGTTCGGAAATTGGTTTCAAAGGGCTATTCACTTGCTATGAAAAGCACATCAGCTGACAGTACAGACATCAATGGATGCCCCAAAATTTTCCGACTGGATGCATGGGAAGCATTGACGATAGAGTCTCAAGATTGGTTTTTGGATGCCGAAGTCATATTGGAGGCTGGTCGCAATCAGTTTCAAATCCATCAAGAATCGGTAACAATGCAACCAAGACAATACAATAAGTCCAAAGTGAATGTCCGAACAGTTCTGGAGTTTGGCGTCAATATTCTCAAATGGAAACTCCACAATAGAGAGTGATGAACATGAATCACGCTGAAGAATCGAGACCAATCAGGCTCAAGTCATGGCGCCCTGTTAACCTTGGGGAATGGTGCGGTGTTGGAATACTTCAAATTGGTTGGCTTACACATCTTATCGCCACGGTGGATTTACTTGGTGGTGTATTCATGTTTCCAGCCGGTCTTGTTTTTCTCCATATACATACACTTGTGGTGCTCTTTGGGTTGACCCTGCTTGCTTTTCGTAAATGGTTCAGTATACCCTTCGTCCTCTTTTCCCTATTTGGAGTCTTTTCAGACTGGAATCCTAGGCCCCCCAAGCTAAAGTCTCCTGCAGAAAAGATGATACCCATCATGACATGGAATATCCAAGGGTTGGATACACTCACAAACCCCAAAAAAACTTGTGCCATCGACTTTTTACAGTCATGGCTGAACGAAGAAAACAACAATGGTACTATTCTGTTGCAAGAGGTACCAAAGTCTGCTGTCAATCGATTGGAGAAGGAACTGGATGTACACTGCACTTGGAACAGCTATTTCAATCATTCAAAAATTGGGCTTCTAGTCTGTTCCGGACAGGATTGGCGATTCAGATTTGAAAATCACCGTACAATGGACACAGGATCCAGCTATGGTTTTCAACAGGTCGAACTCTCACAAGGTAAAAGATACCGCTTCAATATTTTAAATGTGCACATGCCAAGTTTGGCAATGGTGGCTCGCAAACAAGGCATTAAGACACGTCGAACCATTGCGGAAACATTGAAAGCGAACCGCAACCCCACAACCTACGCACACCTGCTAAAAGCACAACATAAGGCCCATCAATCATCCATGGAGCGCATTGCAGACCTCAGTAAAAAATTAAAAGACCCCACCGTCATAGGAGGAGATTTCAACACCCCTCCAACAGGGTCGGTCCATGATGTGTTAACATCTATCGGTATGCAAGATGCCCATACAGAGGTTGGTCGGGGCTGGGGATTTACGACTGAAAGATTTGGGATTCTATTCAGTCGAATCGATTTTCTCTATGGGTCGAAAGAGTTAACGTGGTTTGAAGAAAGCATTGTACATAACGATATAGACTGTTCCGATCACTTTCCAGTCACTGCTACTTTTATACTCCCCTCAGTCCATGGATGATTCGATGGACAAGTCACTAGGCTCTGTGTCAGATGGCTG